>CALFOA010000395.1 GCA_937919795.1 uncultured Neisseria sp. | reverse complement strand
CTTGGTATGCCCGAATAAACGGAATCTGATGATGAACATCCTCTCCAATGAAGTGCGCGCCGAGATGGCGAGAAAAAAACTGCAAAACAGCCGGATGCTGGCCACCGGCTTGCTGGTGTTGGCCTTTGTGTTATTTATACTCGCTTCGCTGTGGATCAAACAATATCCCGGTTTGGGCTATTTGCGGGCGTTTGCCGAAGCGGCGATGGTGGGCGCGCTGGCCGATTGGTTTGCCGTGACCGCGCTGTTTCGTCATCCGCTGGGTTTGCCGATTCCGCATACCGCGATTTTGCCGAAAAACCAGTTGCGCATCGCGGAGGAACTCGGGCGTTTTATCGAGCACAATTTTATTCAGGGCAAACCGATTGCGGTGCGGGTGTACCGCGCCGCGCCCAGCGAAAAACTGCTGGCTTGGATGGCGGCTAACCGCGAAACTTGGTTGCCGTGGGCGGTGCGCCAACTGCCGGCTTTATTGAAAGTGGCCAAACCCGATCAGGTGGCGCGTTTTGCCGGCCAGATGTTGGAGCAGCAATACAGCGGGCATAAAATCGGCAAAACGCTGGCCGATATGCTGGCTTTGCTGAAATCGCAGGGCTTGGACGACATTTTATTGGTATCTCTATTAAAACAGGCGCGGCGTTGGTTGAACGATCCGGAAACCCGCGAGCTGCTGGAAGAAAACTTGCGCGAATGGGCGATGAAAATTGAGAGCGATGCGCCGAGCACTTGGGAGCGGATTAAGTCTTCACTCAAGGGCACGCTGGTGGAGAAGGTGGACGGCTGGGTGGCGGAAAAAGCGCTGGATTGGGCGGATAACTATTTAGCAGCGGCCTTGGACAACCCGCAGCACACCATACGCCGCCATTTTGCAGAACAAACCGAGCGCATCCAATCGGCTTTAATCCATTCGCGACTGTGGCACAAACGGCTGGAAGCGGGCAAGCGCGAGCTGGCGCAATCGCCGGCGCTGCAAGAAGCCATGATGCGCTTGTGGCAGGGTATTCAGCGCTGGAGTGAAGAAGATGTACTAAAAGACGATTCGCTCTGCTTGGTGCAGGCAAATAAACTGCTAGACCACATGCTTTCGCAAGCGCAAGCTTACCCGCGTTTTATGACGCGGCTGGATATGCGGATTTCGCTGATTGTGCGCGATTTTGTGCAGAACTATAAAGACCGCGCCGCCCAGTTTGTCGCAGAAAAAGTGAAAAGCTGGGACAGCGCGCAAATGGTGGAAAAACTCGAATTGAGCGTGGGCAAGGATTTGCAGTTTATCCGTATCAACGGCACGCTGGTCGGCGGTTTGGTGGGGTTGCTGATTTATACCGTGTCGCAGTGGTTGTTTGTATGAAACTGGTAATCAGCCGCCGCGCCATATTTATTGCGCGGTTTGGTTTGAAGCTTGAGTAATTGTATCTTTAAGATACAGATTGTTATCATATTTTTCGTTTAACTTTGAGAATATTCCCATGTCGAACTCCGAATCTTTTTGTCATGTAATGCCCATTACTGATGTGGTGATGACCGTATTGATGACGCCTGATATGGCAAATTTTTCAGGTAATGTTCACGGCGGAACGATTTTAAAATTTTTAGACCAAGTGGCTTATGCCTGTGCGAGCCGTTATTCGGCGGGTTATGTGGTGACTTTATCGGTAGATCAAGTCACATTTAAACAACCCATTCATGTAGGCGAATTAGTCACTTTTTTTGCTCGCGTGAACCATGTCGGGACTACCTCAATGGAAGTGGGGATTCGCGTAGAAGCGGAAAATATTCAAAACCGTACCGTACGCCATACCAATAGTTGCTATTTCACCATGGTTGCAGTTGATGAAAATCGTGTACCTAAAGTGGTGCCCGAGTTGGTTTTAGTCGATGATTTGGCGAAAAAGCGTTACCGTAATGCGGAAAAACGTAAACAGCTACGGCTAGATGCACAACGTTTAAAAGATGAAAAGCGTTAATCAAACCAGTGCCTTCGGCTTATTTATATCCCAATAAATGATACATTTTGAGGAGAAAGCTATGTATTCCATCCCCGAAATTAACCGCAG
>CALFOA010000394.1 GCA_937919795.1 uncultured Neisseria sp. | reverse complement strand
CATCGCCAATATGCACGAACGCCTGCAAGAGTTGCTGCCCGAAGCCCGCATCGGCATCGCCCACGGCCAGCTACGCGAGCGCGAACTCGAGCAGGTGATGCGCGATTTCCTGCAACAGCGGTTTAACGTATTGCTGTGCTCCACCATCATCGAAACCGGCATCGACATTCCCAACGCCAACACCATCATCATCAACCGCGCCGACAAATTCGGCCTCGCTCAATTGCACCAATTGCGCGGGCGCGTCGGCCGCAGCCACCACCAGGCCTACGCCTACCTGCTCACCCCCGAATACATCACCAAAGACGCCGAAAAACGGCTGGACGCCATCGCCGCCGCCGATGAGCTGGGCGCCGGCTTCACCCTCGCCATGCAAGACCTCGAAATCCGCGGTGCCGGCGAAATTCTCGGCGAAGGCCAAAGCGGCGAAATGATCCAAGTCGGCTTCACCCTCTACACCGAAATGCTCAAACAAGCCGTGCGCGACCTCAAAAAAGGCCGCCAGCCCGACCTCGACGCCCCGCTGGGCGTCACCACCGAAATCAAACTGCACAGCCCCGCACTGTTGCCCGAAAGCTACTGCCCCGACATCCACGAGCGCCTCGTACTCTACAAACGCCTCGCCACCTGCGAAACCGAAGCCCAAATCAACAGCGTACACGAAGAACTGGTCGACCGCTTCGGCCTGCCCGAGCAACCGGTGAAAACCCTGATCGAAAGCCACCGCATCCGCTTGGTCGCCAAAGAAATGGGCATAGACGCCATCGACGCCACCGGCGAAGCAGCCACTTTCACCTTCGGCAAACACCACAGCATCGACCCCACCCAAATCATCATGCTGATGCAAAGCAACAAAAACTACCGCCTCGCCGGCCCCGACCGCCTGCGCGTGAGCGCGGTGATGGATGATGTGGAAACGCGGATTCAGACGGTGAAAACGGTGTTGAAGAAATTGGCGGAGAAGTAAAAAATGCCTGTCTGAAAACGAGCTAGCGAGTTTCTGCGTAGCTAAAACTTTCAGACAGGCATTAAGCTAGTAAACACAAAATTTTTAACAAAGGGAAATCATGTCACAAGCAAAATATTCTGCATGGATAAACGGGCAAAAAGTTGAAGGTTCATTGGAAATTACCAAAGAAATTATTTGGTATTTACACAACTCGGGCACTCCCCGATTTCGAGCTAAGGATGTAGAGCAACAATTTAAGCTGCTTAAAGATGAATGGCAAATTGAACCCTCTTACCAAGATGATACTCACGCAAATCTACACGCACTCTGTGTTAATTCTAATTCACAAAAACATTATTCAAACCAGCAAAATTTCCTCTGGTTAATAGATCGAGGTTTATTTGAAATCTATCAACCATTTTCAGATGCCTCTATCCAAGCGTTAGAAGACGATATCGTTGAGATAGAACAACGAAGAGAAGAAGGGAAAATTGAACAAACGGAAGCAGAAACATTGATTAAAGCCAGAAAAGGGCAAGGTAGATTCAGAAAAGAGGTTCTTTCTTTGTATCCACGTTGCCCTGTTTCGGGCATTGAAATGCCAAGTTTGCTTATCGCCAGCCATATCAAACCTTGGCATGTTTGTGATGATAAAGAGCGATTGGATAAATTCAACGGCTTAATGCTATCGCCGAATATCGATGCTTTGTTTGATAATGGTTTGATTACGTTTGATATTAATGGAACGATTCAAATCAGCACCCTGCTTACACTTAAAAACCAAAATTTGCTTGGCATCAATTCTGATATGAAATTAGAACATTTACATCAAGAGAGCCAAAAGTATTTGCAGTGGCATCGTGAAAAAGTCTTTAGAAAATAAGTTCGATTTTTAGGGGCTGACACCCCTGCATCAGTGATATTTTAAACAACGCAGAAATTGCCTAAGAAGTAAGAAATGCCTGTCTGAAAATTTTCAGACAGGCATTTCTTAATCCCTAATAATCCTACTTTCTCTCTTCCGGCAACCTCCCCGCCCAGTCGCAAGCAAACTGCCAAGCCACGCGGCCGGAGCGGCTGCCGCGCATCAGCGACCAGTTTAGCGCGGCTTGGCGGGCGGTTTCGTCAAACGGCAAACCGAAATCGGTGAGCCAGTTTTCCACCGCTTTGAGATAATCGTTTTGATCAAACGGATAAAAGCTCAGCCACAAACCAAAGCGGTCGGACAGCGATACTTTTTCTTCCACCGCTTCTTTCGGATGCACTTCGCCGCGCTCTCCGGTTACTGCCAGATTTTCGTCCATGTATTCCGGCATCAAGTGGCGGCGGTTAGAAGTGGCGTACACCAGCACATTATCACAGCGTTGCGACAAACCGCCGTCGAGCGCGGTTTTCAGCGCTTTATAGCCGTCTTCGCCCTGCTCGAAGGATAAATCATCGCAAAACACGATGAATTTTTCTGGCCGTCCGCTCAATAAAACCAGTAAGGCGGGCAGCGTGGCCAAATCGCTTTTATCCACTTCAATCAGGCGCAGGCCTTGATTGGCGTAATCGTGCAACAGCGCTTTCACCAGTGAAGATTTGCCGGTACCGCGCGCACCGCTCATCAACACATTATTGGCCGGACGCCCGGCCAAAAACTGCTCGGTATTGCGCACCAGTCGCTCGGTTTGCTGGCCGACCGCCGCCAAGCGGTTGAGCGGGAAAGTGTGCGGGCGCGGCAGGTTTTCCAGAATGCCTTTTTTGCCTATGCTCTGCCAACGGTAAGCCAATGCCGACCAATCCGGCTCTTTTTGCTCGGGCGGTAACCAAGCATCCAAACGGCGTAACACCGAAGCGGCCAGCTTTAAAAATGCTTTCAGTTTCAATCAAATATCCTTTTCAAACTTTTTCATCATCATTCATTTTTCAGACAGGCATAACAAGCTGTTAAAGCTCGCCCTAGTCTTAACAATCTTTTTCAGGTAACATTTTAAAACAATATGATTCAATAAACTATCAGCAAAACGGGGACATTTATGCTTGCCTATGGCATTTTTATCCATTAAGACATCATGAATACAGGAGTCCCTTATGTCTGCCCAACAAAAGAAAGTCCTAGCTTCTCTCACCGCCCTTTTGGTTCTCGGCGGTTGCCAATATTCCCACGTTGAAACATTCGATAAATCGGTGCCGCGTGGCTGGGAATATGTGGAAGTGAAAGACACGCCTGCCGAGCAAGCGACTGCTCCGGCTGCCACTCACACTCAGCCGCAAGAATTGAAAAAATATACACTGGATGCACGCAATCTGTTTGCCACCGGCAAAGCCGATCTTTCGGTAAAAGGCATGGCGCAGGTACAAACCGCCGCCGGTGAAATCAGCAATAATCTGCCCGTTGTCCGCCAAGTTAATGTTATCGGCTATACTGATCCGGTCGGCAGCGCAGAAGCCAACCAAGCTTTATCCTTAAAACGCGCCGAGTCGGTAGCGGCGGTGCTGCAAAAAGACGGCATTCCGGCCAATATCATCCGCACCGAAGGTCGTGGTGCACAGGATTTAGTGGTATCGGATTGTGCGGAGCGCTTTAAGAGCGATAAAAATGGCCAAGATGCCTGCAATCAGCCCAATCGCCGTGTGGTGATTTCCGTAATCGGCATGCCGTCGCAACCGGGCGTACCGACCTTCCTCAACAGTAGCCGTAATCAAGCACCCACTCAAGATCAACCTGCTACTCCCCAGCAGAATCCTCAAGGCTGGGAAGAGCAAGTAGAGCCTACTGTGCCACCCGCTCGTTAAAATGCCTGTCTGAAACAAAAAACTGCACCCTATCGTTCAAGGTGCAGTTTTTTGTTTTGGCAAACGCATACTCTTTTCAAAATCTTCCAGCATCGCCAGCTCAAATGCGCTGAAGCCCGCCCGCTCACGCGCTTCCAAATTTACATAACCGCGAAAGATAAATAAGTCATAACGTGCCAATAAGTTGCGGAACAAAGCCGTCGGCTCCAAACCGCGCTCTTCACACAAACGGCGGTACCAAGCATTACCGATTTGCACATGGCCGACTTCATCGCGGTAAATAATGTCCAACACTTTGCAGGTTTCCGTATCGCCCCGCTGCGCCACTTTGGCACGTATGCCGGGGGTAACGTCCAAACCGCGCGCTTCAAGTACACGCGGTACCAACGCCATCCGCAATAAGGGGTCAAACGCGGTTTTGTAGGCCATTTCCCAGAGCTGGCCGTGTGCTTCAAAATCGCCGTAATCGTAGCCGAAATGCTGCAAACGCGCTCGCATCAGGCAGAAATGTTCGGCTTCTTCTTTGGCCACCCGTATCCAGTCGGCAATAAATTCATCGGGCAGTGTACGGAAACGGTAGGCAGCATCGAGCGCCAGATTGATGGCATTAAATTCGATATGGCAAATAGAATGCAACAACGCGCCATAACCTTGCGGTGTGGTCATTTTGCGTTGCACCAGCTCGGTGGGCGGCACCAGCTCAGGTTTTTCGGGATGGCCAGCCAAGCGGAAATCCAAGGCTTTTGTATCTGTGCGCGTAAACGAGCCGCCCGCCGCTTCGGCAGCCAATTGCTGCACCAAGCGACATTTTTCTGCCGGATTGTTTTCCAATAAAGCGGCTTCCAATAAAGGATAAGGATTCATCATCTTATCGCCTTAGCGCGGCAGGCCTTTACTCAGCGCGGCATGGGCGCGTTTGACTGCCTGTTGTTCTTTCCAAGCCATATAACGCTGGCGGTAATGCGCTTTCATGTAGTTATCAAACTTGCGCTGCACGGTCAGGTTCCACACGCTGTGCGCTTTTACCGCCCAGCTTTCGTCCCACGCGCGCAGGGAAAGCGAGAATGAACCATCCAGATATTTCATCCAATGCCACCAGCCGGTGGGCATAAACAGGGTATCGCCGTATTCCAGATGACATTCAATACCCTCCACTCCTTCCAGCGCGGGGAATCGTTCGATATCGGGCGCTTCAACACTGTAATCTTCCAGCGCATAAGTGGCATAAGGAATACGGTAGAGCCGCTCTTTCCATTTGTAATCAAACAAAATAACGTGTTTACGGCCGAAATGGGTATGGAAAATGTGCGCCATGTCGATATCGTAATGCAGAAAGGTTTCCGAGCCGATGCCGCCGAAAAACATGGTCGGATATTTATCGAGAAAACCGCCCATCAATTCTTTGGGGAACACATAATCATTCAGTAACGAAGGGGCGTGTTTGATCGGATCAAACAAAAAAATCCGCAAATCGGTAGGCTCGCGCTGAATTAAATCGATATAATCACCAAACTTCATTTCGGTGGTCGCCGCATTAATTGGCGCGGCAGGATCGGCCTTGCTGCTGTCGTACAGCGGCACCATGATGTCGCCGATGGCTTCTTTCATATAATCCATCGACCATTTTTCATACGCCGGCCAGTTTTTGCTCAGGTTTTTAATCACCAGCGGACGGCGCGGTTTGAGATAATGTTTGCGAAAATCGGCCTGGCTGATGCTGTCGACCACATCAATCGGCGTTAATTTGAAGCCCATAATTTGATTCTTATAAGTAAAAACGGCAAAAGCTGTAATTTTAGTGAAAAAGCGGCGGCAGGCAAACTGTTTTTACGTGTTAAATTTAAGGTAATTGTTGCAAATCAAGCCGTTTTTTTCTTGCTTATCCGCCGCTTAGGCCATACACTACCGTCCGTAATTTTTAAACGTTTATCCCATCATGCCGCAGTATTTCCAACTTTTCCAGCTTCCCCCTACTTTCGATATCGACAGCGAAACCGTCGAGCAGACCTATCGCCAACTGGCTGCCCGTTTCCATCCCGATAAATTTGCCGCCGCTTCTTCTTTTGAGCAAAAGCAGGCGGTGATGATGGCGGCCACCCTCAACGATGCCTACCGCACACTGCTGTCGCCGATAGACCGTGCCGCTTATTTATTAAAAAACCAAGGTATTGATGCCGATGCGCCCGAACATACCGGCTTTGCTCCCGAATTTCTGATGCAGCAAATGGAATGGCGCGAAGCACTGGAAGATGGGCGCAGCGAACACAATGAAACCGCTTTGCTGGCGCTGGATCAAGAAATTGCCGCCGAACAGCAAAATTTGTTCGCCGAACTTAGCCAAGCTTTTGCCACACAACAAACCGAACAAGCCGGCCAACTCGTACGCCAAGGGCGTTTTTTAAATAAACTGCGCCAGGAAATCCAAGCAGCTCTGCCTTAATAAACCATACCTGTTGTTTCAGACAGGCATTCCTTATTTTTACTCGATAACGATTAAACCATGACATTACCCAAACGCCTGATGCTGCTCGGCCTGCTGCCCTTGTTGGCACTCACTGCCTGCCAACCTGCTTCCCCTACTGCCAGCCGCAAAGAAAAAATCATCCGCTTTGCTGTGAGCCACCCGATTGCAGTCTGGCGCATTGGCATGAAAAGAGATGATGCCGACAACATCACCAGCAACGCAGTACGCTTCTCCACCGCGTTGGGCTTGGATGATGTGGCCAACCGCCACGGCCGCGGCACTCAGGTCAATGCTATCCGTCATACTTTGTGGCAAGCTTCTATTGCTTCGATGTTCAGCAGCGAGCTGGCTAAACAAGCCGGTGACGCTTATGAAAAAGACAACACCCCGCCCGACGAAAGTCAAACCGAATTTGAGGTGCTTTACAATGCTGATGAAAGCATCGATTTACGCAACAATGCCATCGGCCGCGCCATTGGCGAAAGCCATCCGCATATCCCCATCAATGAATTATTGAAACTGATTCTGCAACGCTATCATCAAGATGGCTTGTGGCAAGCCTTCCCACTGGAGCGCGACGGAAAAACGGTTTATCAAATCCGCCAAACCCGCTTGAGCGA
>CALFOA010000393.1 GCA_937919795.1 uncultured Neisseria sp. | reverse complement strand
TAATGGTGTTCAGAAAAATACTGTTCAACTTTTATCGTTTCGCCGCTACCAAAAGGTTGAACCAGCAAATCCCATCCGGAACGAGTGAATACCGTATCCGCAATATTGCTTTCGCCAAAGCTTAAAGTGGTCTTCGCCGATGCTTTATTCCGCGTGTAACTACCGAATCCGATGGCATCCGAACCAAAGCCCGGTTCATAGCGATAAGTCGGCTGGGAATAGCCGTATTGCTTATCATGCCAGCGGTAAACGGAATCTATCGGCGAATAATGATAGTAATAAGGAAATTTGAGGCTGATGGGATCGTTAATTTTAGTGGGGGCGGTTGCTGCGGTATTGTTCAAGCTAGACATGATGTATTTCCTTGTAAATAAATATGAAAAAACAACAAAACAACACAAACGGGGGCTTAATAACTAAACCAATCCTGATATAGACTTTAAAACAAATATATTAATTAAGAATAATATGAATTTTGAATAATAATATATCATAATTTGCAAACGACATTTACAAAACATTCCAAACAATAAAATGCCTGTCTGAAAAAACTTTCAGACAGGCATTCTTTATTCAAACAGCTTAATCAATCAAACGGCTATTACCAATAACCCAAAACTTTCCACCACATCACACCCACGGTGGCGAAGATGATGATTTCCACCACGCTCATGATAAAGCCGGCTTTCCACCATTCGGTCATGGTCACATAGCCCGAGCCGTAAATCACCGGCGAAGAGCCTGAGGCGTAGTGAGTAAGCGACATCATGATGCTGGTTGAAGCGGCCAACACCAGTGCATACAACATAGGCGGCGCACCGAGGGCGAGACCAGCGGCATAGAACGCGCCGAGCATGGCAGTTACGTGTGCGGTACCACTGGCAAACATATAGTGTGAATAGATATAAGCCAAGGTCAGCAAGGCGCAACCAGCCACCCAGTTCAAGCCCAAGCCGGAAATACCGTTACCCAATACGCCGGAGAACCAGCTGATTAAGCCCAGTTTATTGAGGAAGGTCGCCATCATCACCAAAGCGGCAAACCAAACGATGGTGTCCCACGCGCTTTTCTCTTTCAGCACGTCGTCCCAAGTCAGCACGCCGGTTAACAGCAGCAGCGAGAGGCCGATAAAGGTAGTGGTGGTAGCATCGACTTCAGCGGCTTTACCGAAAATCATGGCGGGAATACCGGCCCACAACACCAGCAGCAAGCCGAAAATGCCGAGCATAATCCATTCGTTGCGGCTCATCGGCCCCATTTCTTTCAGTTTTTCTTTAGCCAGTGAAGTGGCGTTCGGTGTTTGTTTGATTTCGGGGGTGTAGAGCCAAAACAGAATCAGCGGCATCAGAATCATCGCTACCATACCGGGCACCACCATGGCCATAAACCAAGTACCCCAAGAAATAGAAATATCGGAATGGGTGGCTTCGGCAATCAGTTTCACCACCAAAGGGTTAGGCGCAGTAGCGGTAATAAACAGCATGCAGGAAATGATGTTGGCGTGATAATTCACCAGTGCCAGATACTTACCGATTTTGCCTTCGGTGCCGTTTTCTGGATCAGAATCAAAACTGTTGGCAATCGCGCGCATCACCGGATGCACAATCGCACCGCCGCGGGCGGTATTACTGGGCGTTACCGGCGCCAGTATCAAATCGGAAATCACCAAGCTGTAAGCCACGCCCAAGGTGCGTTTACCCCAAACCGAGATAAACATATAGCCAAAGCGCGTCCCCAAACCAGTTTTCAACAAACCACGCGAAATCATAATCGCCACACCGATCATCCAGATCAGCGAGTTGTTCAGGCTGCTCAACGCATCTTTAGCCGCCTGCCCGGCCGGATTGGCAATGGCTTTGCCGGTTTCCGGGTCAACCGCAGGGACGGTTACGCCCAGCAGCGCCACCAAGGTAATGCCGATAATCGCCACCGCGCCGATAGGCATGGCTTTGCCGATAATCGCCGCGATAATGCCGACAAACAGAGCCAGCAGATGCCAAGCTTCGGCACTCACGCCGTCAGGCACCGGAATCAGCCAGATAACTAACGCCAGCGCCAAGGCCACCAGCGTGGGAATAGGTTTGAAACCCATGATGTATCTCCCAAAAGAGGAATTTAAATTGAAGGATTTTTAAAGAAACCACTGAATTATCAG
>CALFOA010000392.1 GCA_937919795.1 uncultured Neisseria sp. | reverse complement strand
ACGCTCTTCCGATCTACAGCAATATATCCAACGTTTCGGCTTTAATGCGGCTGATCATCCGGCCGGTTATTCGATGTCGCTGGGTACTGGTTTGGCCACGCCCTTGCAGATGGCTGAAGGTTATGCGGTATTTGCCAACGGCGGTTACAAAGTAACAGGCTATGTGATTGATAAGATTTACGATAGTCAGAATAACTTGAAAGCGCAGATGCAGCCGTTGGTAGCCGGTGAAACGGCGCCGCAAGTGATTGATCCGCGTAATGCCTTCATCATGTACCGCATGATGCAGGACGTGGTACGCCGCGGTACGGCTACCGGTGCCGGTGCTTTGGGTCGTTCGGATATAGCTGGTAAAACCGGTACTACCAATGAGGCCAAAGATGCTTGGTTTGTCGGCTTTACCCCCGAAGTGGTCACCGCGGTATATGTAGGCTTTGATAAGCCGAAGAGCTTGGGTAGTTCGGCCTTTGGTGGTACGGTCGCTTTGCCGGTTTGGGTAAACTATATGCGGGTTGCTTTGAAAGGTATGCCGAGTAAAGGCATGGCGGTACCGGCCGGTATGGTGAACCGTGGCGGCGAGTATTTCCTGAAAGAGCAACAGGTTACCAATCCGAAGCTGGCTTTGGATAACCGCGCGAGTGGCCCTGTTAATAGCTCTCCGAGCGGTGAGCGTCGCAGACCGTCTGGTAGTAGTGCCAGCAACAGTGGTTATGTTCCGATAGCACCTGCTGGTGAAGTTGCAGTAGAGCCGACTAATCGTGCCCCGCAACCTGCGCAGGGTGGCGGCAGCAATAAAGGGGGCAATAACAGCCATTTGGACTCCTTGTTTTAAGCTTGCGCGCATGAAAAATGCCTGTCTGAAACTTTCAGACAGGCATTTTTTTGTTAAATAAAAGTAAAAAAGCGATGCTTAAAACGATAGAAAATAGAAAAAACTGTTGCAAATAAGTATCAAAAAACGGCGCACGCCTGTCTGAAAAATGCGACAAGAATGCGCCATTGAAGTGGTTTAATTACAACAATACTTTTTCTACACCGCCGTTGTTGGCTTTTTCAACAAACTCGTTCTGCCAGTTTTCCCCCAGAATATGCTTGGCCATTTCGACCACGATGTAGTCGGCGGGCATTTGGTTGTCGTCGCTGTAGCGGCTCAAACCTTGCAGGCAGGCGGGGCAGGAGGTGAGCATTTTCACCGGTTCGCCCTGCGGTAACTGCTTGAGGTTTTTCTGGATTTCTTCCTGTTTGCGGAATTTCACCTGCGTGGCGATGTCGGGGCGTTTTGCGGCAAACATGCCACTCTCGCCGCAGCAGCGGTCGCTCAACACCACTTCTTTGCCCATCAATTCGCTGGTCATTTTGGTGGCGTTCATGGTCTTGATCGGGCTGTGGCAGGGGTCGTGATACAGGTATTGCTGGCCGCTTACGCCGTCGAGTTTGATGCCTTTTTCGAGCAGAAATTCGTGGATGTCGATGATGCGGCAGCCCGGGAAGATGTCTTCAAAACGGTAATCGGCCAGCGAGTCGTAGCAAGTGCCGCAGCTTACTACCACGGTTTTGATGTCGAGGTAGTTTAAGGTGTTGGCCATGCGGTGGAACAGTACGCGGTTTTCGGTCACCATTTTGTCGGCTTTGGCTTTATCGCCGCCGGCGTTTTGCGGATAGCCGCAGCAGAGGTAGCCCGGCGGCAATACAGTTTGTACACCGGCATGCCACAGCATGGCTTGGGTGGCCAGGCCGACCTGGCTGAACAGGCGTTCGGAGCCGCAGCCGGGGAAGTAGAACACGGCTTCGGTGTCTTCAGAAAGCCGCGGGTTGCGGATAATCGGCACGGTTTTGTCGTCTTCGATATTCAGCAGTGCACGGGCGGTACGGATGGGTACGTTGCGCGGCAGCGGGCGGTTGATGAAGTG
>CALFOA010000391.1 GCA_937919795.1 uncultured Neisseria sp. | reverse complement strand
TCTTTGAGCTAAAGCGAGATAACGCCGTATCAGTTTTTTAGTGCTTTCGCTATAAAATGCCTGTCTGAAAAGATTCGGCACAAGCCAAACATTACTTTTCAGACAGGCATATCGCCAAATCAATAAGCCACTACCCTATTATTCAGCCCAATATTTCTTCTTAGACGTTTTGCCTATGCCCGGATTAAAACTGTTGGTAGGATCAAGCTTGCGATAAAACTGTTTCAGCGCGGGCTTGGCTTCATAAAGGTGGCCGACATTGTGTTCCGCCGGATATTGCGCGCCGCGTTCGTCTAAAAGATGCAGCATTTCGTGCTCTAAAGCCATGCAGTCGTTGCCTTTTTTCACGATGTAATCCTGATGGAACACATGGCAGATAAAATGGCCGTAATAGAGTTTGTGGCTGATTTTGCTGTCGATTGCAGACGGCAGTTGTTCAAACCAATCGTTGTCGTTGCGCCGCAGCGCAATATCAAGCGCCACAATGTCTTCCACTTCTTTATCGTGTACCGCGCGGTAGCGCACGGCGGCAGAAGCCACGGCAAAACGGTGCAGCATCGCCGCCTGCGCTTCTTCAGCGCTACACTCAAAATAAGCACCGCTTTTTTCGGCAAAATAAGTTTTCAAAAATGCACGCGCTTCTTCTACCCCTTCGCCGCCCATTTTTAAAATCAAGTGGTGCTCGAAACGATGGCGGTAGTCGCACAAAGACTGTGGCAGATGCTCGGGCAAGAATTTGCTTGCAAACTGCAAGGCTTTGTCGCTGAAGTGTTTGGGCAGAAAATCCAGTTTTTTGCCGAATCGATCGACTTTGGCCTTCCAAGCAAACCATTGCGGCAGGCGGTGGGTACCGAATTTTTTAATCAGCCAAAACGTGTCTTTGCCGTACACCGCTGCCATATCGAAAGCATCGCGGTGGATGTATTCGCCGGATATCGGCAGGCTGCTGAAATCGGCCAGCACGGCGCGGCGGATTTCGGTTAACTCGGCGGTGCTGTTGGTGCCGATGTAAAACACCGCAGTGTGTTTTTCCAGCGGAAAGGTGTCGAGCCGCACGCCGAACACCATCAGTTTGCCCGCACAGCCCGAGGCTTCGTAATGGCGGGCAGGATCGGCATTGAAACGGGCGGCGCTCGGTTCATCCACTTGGCGAACATGGTTGCAATAGGCGTGATCGTGGCCTTTGCCGGCATCGCGGGTGATGTCTTTCTGCTGATAATGATGGCCTTGCAGATTGGTGAGAATTTCTTCGGGCGTGTCGCCCAACGCTATGCCCAAATGGTTCACTAATTCGAGTTTGCCGTTTTCATCAATCTGGGCAAACAAAGCCATTTCGGTATAAGCGGGGCCGCGTTGCACCAAGGCACCGCCGGAATTGTTGCACACCCCGCCGAGCACCGAGGCGCCGATACACGACGAACCGATCACCGAATGCGGTTCGCGCCCCAGCGGTTTCAACAGCAATTCAAGCTGGTTAAGCGTGGCACCGGGCAGGCACACCACCTGCTCGTTATTGTTGATGGGGCGAATGATATCCATGCGCATGGTGTTCACAATCACAATATCGCGGTCGTAATCGTTGCCATCGGGCGTGGAACCGCCGGTTAAGCCGGTATTGGCGGCTTGGGTAAGCACAATCACATCGGCTTCCACACAAGCCTGCAAGATTTTCCATTGTTCCAACAGCGTACCCGGCCGTACCACCGCCAGCGCCTGACCTTCGCCAAAACGGTAGCCTTGGCGGTAGGGTTCGGTTTTGGCGGGATCGGTGATGATGTGGTTGGTACCGACAATATCGGTAAGCGTTTGAATCAATTGGCTGCTGGTCATGATTTATCCTTTGTGTGATAAGCTTTCTAATATGCCTGTCTGAAAAAACTATTAGCGAAACACCTGCCAAAACATCTTGATCGCAATCAGCAGCAGCAAAATTCCAAAGGCTTTTTTCAATTGCGCAGGTGGCAGCTTGTGCGACATTTTCACCCCCAGCGGTGCAAAAAACAAAGTTGCCGCCGCCAAAATCACCACCGCAGGTAGATAAATAAATCCCCAGGCACCCGGTGGCAGATGTTCCGACGACCAGCCCGCTGCCAGATAGCCTACGCTACCGACCAGC
>CALFOA010000390.1 GCA_937919795.1 uncultured Neisseria sp. | reverse complement strand
GATATTTCTGCAAAGTATTGGGATCCAGGCTGATGCGCACCGGTACGCGCTGCACCACTTTAATCCAGTTGCCGGTGGCGTTTTGCGCCGGCAGTAAAGAAAAGGCGCTGCCGGTACCGGCTGATAAACCCTGCACCTTGCCGCGGTAGGTTACCCGTTTGCCATATAAATCCGACTCCATGGTTACCGGTTGGCCGATACGCATTTTACGCAACTGGCTTTCTTTAAAGTTGGCTTCCACCCACACCTCGTGCAGCGGCACCACCGCCATCACCGGCATGCCGGCAGGAATCTGCTGGCCGACCTGTACATTGCGTTTGGCAATCTGGCCGCTCATCGGTGAACGGATTTGGGTGCGTTGCAGATTTAACCAAGCATCTTTAATGTGGCTGATGGCGGTTTGCACGGCCGGCTGCTGGCGCAAAGGAATTTTGTTGCCAATGGCCGCTTGTGCGGAAGTTTTGGCCGCTTCTACCGCTTTCAAAGCGGCTTGTGCCTGCACCACCGCCGCGCGGGCATGGCTCAATTCTTCACCTGAAATCGCATCGGTACCCGCCAGCGATTCACGACGCTTCAAATCGGTCATCGCGCGCGCCAAATCGGCTTTGCGCGCCACCACTTCCGCATCGCTCTGTGCGGTGGCCGCCGTTTGCTGTTTATTCTGGCGGATGGCTTGAATCAACTCATTTTGTGCGCGCTCATAGGCCAGCTGATAATCGCTGTCGTCCAGCGTCATCAACACATCGTCTTTTTTGACAATATCGGTGTCATCCACCGACACTTTGCGCACCGTACCACCGATTCGCGGCGTAATCTGCACCACATGGCCAGCCACATAGGCATCTTCGGTCTTCTCTTCAAACTGCCAGACCAGAAAATACGCCAAGCCGAATGCCAATGCGACGGCAATAAACAGCAAGGTCAGCAACGTAAGATTACGCTTACGCCGCCTGCTGATACCGCCAGCGACTACAGCGGGCCGGTTCGGTGCCGGTGCTGCGTTTTGTGATTCACTCATTAATGTCTATCCCGTTTTATTGGTTTCATTTGCCGATTGTTCGCGGCAAAGCCGGATATTATGGGGATATCCGGTTCCACTTTTTTCAGACAGGCATTTGTTATTTATCGATTAACTGTTGCCCAACCCCTCTGAATACAGGCCTGTCTGAAGCACCTGTTCCATAAATAGAATTTTACTCTATTTTTTCACCCTCATCAGCCAAAAAACCGCCGCCAAGTTGTGCCTGCAAATGACTCCACGCCAACAAGGCGGTACTTTGCTGTATAGACAAAGCGGCTTGTTGTTGTAATAACTCATCATTTTTCTGCAAATAGGCAGTTTTGTTTTCCAAGCCTGCACCTACCCGCCGCTGTATGGCCGCAACACTTTTGCGCGCGGTCGCCAACACTGCTTGCTGCTGCGTCAACTGCTGGCGACTGATTTGATAATCGCTTACCGCATCGGCTGCCGTGCGCATCGCATCCAATACTGTTTGATTGTATTGCGCCACCTGCTGGTTATACTCGGCATGGCGACCGGCCAGCTTAGACTGTAACGCTCCCGAGGTGAAAATCGGCAAATGCACTGCAGGCAACACCCCCAACATGCCGGATTGATTGTTGATGAGATTGAAAGCATCAATCCGCGACAAACCGGCCAACAGCTTCAATTCAATATTCGGGTAAAACTCGGCTCGGGTGGATTGGATCGCCTTGGTTTTGCTATTCAGTAGCTCGCGTTGCGCCGCGATATCCGGCCGACGCGCCAGCAAGTCCGCCCTCAAAGTCCCACTTCGTACCACCGGCACTCCGGCCATGCTTGACGGGCTATCTTTATCCAAAGCATTGGCAGGCTGCCCGGTTAATACCGCCAGCGCATGGCGTGCACGCGCCGCTTCGCGCTCCAGCGCCAATATCTGCCCTTCCAATTGTTGCCGCGCTTGTTGTGCTGCATAAACGGCGCTCGGCGCCAACAATTGCGCTTTTACCCGTTGCTGCAATAATTTTTCGTGCGCCGAAGCATTGTCAATCCGTTGTTTGAGAATGTCTTGCTGTGCTTTTAGACCCTGCCAAGCGAAATATTGGGCGGCTACCGCGTGTGCCAACATCAGGCGTGTTTGCTCCGCTTCGTAGCGAATGGCATTTTGTTGACCGATCACAGACGCAATTTGTGCGCGATTTTTGCCCCAGAAATCAAACGACCAGCCGACTTGCAAAGAGGTATTGGCCAAAGTCAGCACATGATTCGGCTGGGCTTCGGGTGAATACGGCATATCAGGCTTACTGCTGCTCAACATACCGAAACCGGTAGCGTTTAAGCTAACCTGTGTTTTATTCGCCGCGCCCACCAAACCGATTTGCGCCTGCGCTTGCTCCATCCGACTGCGCGCCGCCTGTAAAGCCGGTGCTTTTTCCAGCGCCTGCTCAATATAGCGGTTCAACTTCGGATCTTTTAACTGACGCCACCAGGCACTCCGCACATCTGCGGTTTTGCCGTCCGGCAACGAATATGCCGTTGGATTATCCAACGGCACCTGTTGACCAAAATTAGCGCATGCACTGAGCAGACTAGCAGCAGCCACGCTCAGTACACACAAAATTTTCTTAGAATTCATGTCGGGCTCTTTGCACCATCCAAATTAGCCGTGAATATTGCATCATCCGCCTAAGCGGGTCAACAATTTAGAAAGTAAATGTTGCAACTGGGCAAACTCTTCTTCTTTGAAGTCTTCCCATAAGGGCATACGGCCTTTGGCCATGTGCGGCTCAACTTCTTTAATGAAGTTCTCGCCTTTTTCGGTGAGCTTCAACACAATCTGGCGGCGGTCTTTTTCATTGATGCTGCGCTCAATCCAACCGCGCTCCACCATTTCGTCGGAAAGGCGGGTGGCGCTGGTGCGGGTTAAGTCCATCAAATCGCTCAGCTGGGAAGGCAGAATTTCTTGGTTCGGGCTAACGTATACGGCCAGCACGGCAAACCACAAATTCTCATTAATGCCAAACTCTTTCAATAATTCATTTTGCTGGCTACTCAAGCGGTCGGAAGTGATGCGCAGCAGGCGGGTGGTGTGTGCTTGTCTTTCTGAAAACTCCGGCAAGCGTTCAGATAACAATTTCAGGGCATTGCCCAATTCGGTTCTTGAAAAACTCATGATGTATTCTCGTTTTGTATCGGTATAATAAATTGCTATGAACGTATATCACTGCAATAGGCATCTGCCGAAAAAAGATGCAGCTAACGTTATTCAGTGAGGCAATACTAACGCTTGTATATTATCTTTACTAATGCTCTAGGATATTCGGCAACGGTTCTTTTCTCAGCGGTTTCGCCCTTTTTTTCAATCGCCACTCATATCCCTGCATGACCGCTCATCCTTGATTTATAAGGTTTCTACGCTATTTTATTTTTATGCTGATCGACTTTTTTAAAGATTATGGCGGCAAATTGATCATTCGATAGAAACCTTGCCCTACCGTTTATCCGTTATTCATAAAATTTTTCCGATAAGCGGTATGCCTGTCTGAAACCTCTCCATGGTTAAAAATCATTTAACCTACTTACAAACACCGGCTTTTGCTCTAAAATAACGCCCTTTCCCTGTGGTTCGTAAACCTCCCACATTAAAAAACTAAGGACTCAAATGACCCGTCACCTTGAAGAGTTGGGCGGCATCACCCTGTTGGGCAGCCAAAAAACCCATTACCCCGACCAATACGCCCCCGGCATACTGGAAGTATTCGACAACAAACATCCCGGCAACGATTATTTTGTAAAATTTATCTGCCCGGAATTCACCAGCCTCTGCCCGATTACCGGCCAGCCTGATTTCGCCACCATTCACATTCGTTATATTCCGGAGCA
>CALFOA010000389.1 GCA_937919795.1 uncultured Neisseria sp. | reverse complement strand
ACCGCGCCCGCCGGTAAATCCTGCAAGCTGGCATATTGATTCGATACAAACGCATCAAACGGGCTGGCGCGCTCGCCGATGGCCGCCAAGGCAAAACCCTCCGGCAATATCATCGGCACATCTTTAATCGAATGCACCGCCAAATCGGCGCGCCCGTCAGCCAATGCTTGTTCCAATTCTTTAATAAACAGGCCTTTGCCGCCGATTTTCGACAGGGTCACATCCAATATCTGGTCGCCGCGGGTGGTCATCCCCAGAATGCTGACTTCGCACTCGGGATAAAGTGCCTCCAATTTAGCTTTAATATGCTCGGCCTGCCATAAGGCCAATTTGCTTTCGCGGCTGGCAATAACCAGTTTTGTCGGTGTCGTCATAATCAAACCAGAAATAAAATAGGGAATCAGAAAACGCTTGAGTGTAGCAGAAATGCCTGTCTGAAACATCTTTCAGACAGGCATTGGCTTATTTCATTTGCACGATGGGCAACTCAGTCAGTTTGTCACGCAATGGCTGATTCATCAAATCCGCCAGCGTGTAGCCGTCTAAATGCTGAAGAAACTGCTGCAAAGCGCCATTCAACACGCCCGCCAGTCGACAACACGGCGTAATCAGGCATTGGCCGTTGCTGCTCATACATTCGACCATTTGGCAAGGTTCCAGCTCACGCACCACCTCGCCGATGCGGATCTCTTCCGCCGCCCTGCCCAACCGCAAGCCGCCGCCTTTGCCGCGCACGCTTTCCAAAAAACCGGCTTTCACCAAAGCAGTAACCACTTTCATCAAATGGCTTTTGGAAATACCGTAGGTTTCAGCGATGGTGCTGATGTTCACCAATTTCTCCGAATTCACTGCGGTGTAAATCAATACCCTTAACGCATAATCAGTATACTGGGTCAAATACATTGCGGTTGCCTTTAATAAGTTTCATAATAGATGAAAGTTTAAACCGGATTGAAAAGTTCATATTATAGCGAACAATACGATTGTTGATGCAAAACTCGATGGGTTCGCAGTTTGATCGTGTAATCAATAAAAAACGCCGTAGCTGCTTTTAGCGATTGACTATATAGAAGGAAACCTGATGAAACGCCATTCCACCCTCATCGAACTCTCCCGCGACCATCACCACACTTTGGCGATGGTTGTCCGCATTCTGCACGATCCGCAAGCCGATCACAGTGCCGACATCCGCCAACACGGCAGTGATTTGCTGGCGCACTTCACCAACGAAGAACAACAATTCGCCCCGTTGTGGGCAAAATTACCGGATAACAGCCTGCGCCAACGCTTCGAACACGACCATGCCGCCCTGCGCGAATTATTGAACCATCCGCAATACGGCAACAGCCAATGGCAGCAATCCTTGGCGGAAAGTCTGCGCGAGCACGTGCGCTTTGAAGAACGCGAGCTGTTTGAAGCCTTCGCTGCATATGCCTTGGAAGCGGTTTGATTTTTTCAGACAGGCATAGTTCGATAAAATGCCTGTCTGAAAAATATATTTATAGCGAAAGTAATAAAGAATTGATACAAGGCAGCGAGCTGCAGGCAGTACAGT
>CALFOA010000388.1 GCA_937919795.1 uncultured Neisseria sp. | reverse complement strand
GTTTTAACTGATCGTGTATTTCGCACGAATCCCCATAGTCTTCTTCGCAAGCTTGGCTGTACAGTTTACGGGCTTTATTGATGTCTTTTTTTACGCCATAACCGTTGCGGTAAGTCTCAGCCAAGTTGTATATGGCGGTAAGGTCGTCGCCATTCGCGGCGATTTCCAACCATTTTTTAGATTGTGTGTAATCTTGTTCTGCGCCTTCACCATTTAAATAGATATAGCCTAAGTAGGAGGCCGCTCTGATGCGTTCCGAGGAATCCGCCGGCGCTTGTTCTGCCAGCTTCAGGAATAAATCAAATGCTTTTTTCGGATTGTAGTTGGGGTTGTCTTCGTTGTAATAGAGTTCGGCTAAGTACAGTTGACCTAAGGGGTGGCCGCGATCTGCATCGGTTTGATACCACTTGGCCGCTTCATCCCAATCGACTTTAACGTCGTGAATGCCGTCGCGGTAAATATCACCCAAACGGAGGGTGGATAGCTGGTAGTTTCCTTGCGCGGCTTTTTTCAGAAACTCTATGCCTTTGGCTACGTCTTGTTTCACGCCGTCACCTTCGGTATAGAGCCAGCCGAGGAAATGGTTGGCCAACGGATCGTTGGGTTCGAGCTTCAGGGCGTGTTCGTAATACACCCGCGCTTTTACATAGTCGGTGGCCAGCGGGCCGCAATCGTCAAACAGGTAGCCGATTTGGCTGTATGCTTTGTAATAGCCTTGTTTAGCCGATTTTTCATACCAATCCAGCGCTTTTTCCGGATCGTATTCCAAATCGCCCAATCCATTTTCATAGGCCCAACCTAAGCGGTATTGCGCCACACGATCACCTTGTTCGGCTTGTTTTTGGTAGGTGGCGACTTGTTCTGTGGTGTAGCTGTCCGGTTCCGGTGGATCCATCGCCCAAGCGGAAACGCTGAGGGAAAGGAATAGTGAAGCCAGTAAGGTGTGCAGCAGTTTTTTCATCATTGTTCCGTTATCTTTAATGTTTTTTGAAGAAGTTGTTAAGTTTTGATAAGAATGACGGGATTGTAAGAAAATATTGAGACGTTTGTCTACTGCCCTGATGGATGTATGATTTTAAGGATAATAGGTTGTAATATAAATGCCTGTCTGAAAGAACGGATTTCAGACAGGCATTTAATCGTCAAACGGTTAATTATTTTTTCAGACAGACATGGTCTTGCATTACAATGACCATCGAATTTTTCCTTCTATATTGTTTACCATAAGGAACGCAGAGCGATGACTTGGAATGCGGTCGACAGCGCCGGTTTGTACGGTATCCGCCATTGGGGCGACGGTTATTTTTCGGTTTCGGACGAAGGCCATGTGATGGTGCGGCCGAATCCGGAGAGCGAGGTGGCGGTTGATTTATACGGTTTAATCGGCGAGTTGACCGAGCGCGGCCAGGATTTGCCGATGCTGTTTCGCTTTCCCGATATTCTGCAAGATAGGGTATACCGTTTGTGCAAGGCGTTTAACCGTTCCATCCGTAAGCGTGATTATCAGGGTAAATACACTGCCATTTATCCGA
>CALFOA010000387.1 GCA_937919795.1 uncultured Neisseria sp. | reverse complement strand
ACGCTCTTCCGATCTTTCGTCTAACAGCAAAATTTTCGGTCGTTTGGCCAAGCTGCGCGCCAGCGCGACACGTTGTTGTTGGCCGCCGGAGAGTTGGTGCGGTTTACGTTTGGCGTATTTGGTCATTTGCACCAAGCGCAACATTTGTTCGACACGTTCGGCAATTTCGCCTTTCGGCATTTTGTCTTGTTTCAAACCGAAAGCGATGTTTTGCTCAACCGTCATGTGCGGAAACAGCGCGTAGCTTTGGAACATCATGTTGATTGGGCGCTCGTATGGTGCTAAGCGGGTGATGTCTTGGCCATCCAGAATGATTTTGCCGGCACTCGGCGTTTCCATACCGGCGAGCATGCGTAACAGGGTGGATTTGCCGCTGCCCGAACTGCCCAATAGGGCGAAGATTTCGTTTTTGTTGATGTTCAAGTCGATGTGGTCGACAGCGTAGTTGTCACCGAATTTTTTCACCAAGCCTTGAATTTGCAGGTAGGGCTGGTTATCGGATGTGGTGGTGGTCATACCAATACTCCTATCGGGCGGGGCGCACAGCGGCCGCCAGGGTGAAAAATCGTGCTGTTTGATTGCTTGACTAGATAGGTTTAGAGCGTTCGGGCAGCAAATTATTGAATTTCAAACCTGATATTATATTTGGCTTAGGCCTGCTAGGGCAATGAAAAATCCATTGTATTTTTGTTCCCATAGAAAATACAATGGATTGTTGGCCTCAGACGACAGTTTGTAAATGCCTGTCTGAAAAATAAGTATTAGCGTGCGCCGGAGCCGGTAAATATGGTGCGCACCGTTTTAAAAGCAATGAGAACGTCCAGCGAGAGCGAGAAGTTTTTGATGTAATAAAAATCGTGTTCAAGCTTAATGCGGGTTTCTTCCGGGCCGGTAGCATAGCCTTGCATCACTTGCGCCCAGCCGGTAATGCCGGGTTTCACGATATGGCGATATTGATAAAACGGCAGATGGAACTCTAATTCATCGGCAAATTTTTTGTATTCGGCACGCGGACCAATCAGGCTCATTTCGCATTTTAATACGTTGAGTAATTGCGGTAATTCATCAATGCGCGTTTTGCGTAAGAAATGGCCAATACGGGTAATACGGCTGTCGCCGCTGGCGGTGGTATCGGTAGGGGCGTTTTCTTTCATGGTACGCAACTTGTAGATATTGAACAGCCTGCCTCGATAGCCGACTCGTTGTTGTGAATAAAAGATTGAGCCACCGTCATCCAGTTTAATGGCAATCGCAGCCAGTGCCAGTACCGGTAGCACTAAAGGCAGCATTAAGAGGGAAGCCAGGCTGTCGACAAACTGCTTAAAGTGAATATACGGCTTCGACGGCATCAATGAACCGAAATTGTTTTCATACATATGATGAATTTTGATGCGGCCGGTAAGTGATTCTTCCACTTGATGCAGGTTGAGTACCGGAATATCCAGCAATACACATTGCGCAAGAAAACGCTGCCATTCGCCACTGAGTTCGCGAGCGTGCAAATCGGCGACAATGCCGTCGATTTCCGGCGGAAGATGGTTGATTTTGTCCATTTTTACCCAGTGGATATCCGGTATAGAGGCTAGGTTGACGGCTTCACCGACCGGGATATAAGCAAGCCGTATTTGTTGGCGTATGCTTTTTAAAAAATCCAGATAACTGGTGATGATGGAGGTGGAGATGCCGATGATCAGATAGGGTCGGGAATAGGGGAGCGCAAAAAAAATCACCAAACCCATCAATAGGCCGTACCAAACCACCAAGCCCGGTAAAATTGAAAAAGCAGTTCGGTTGCCCGGCGCACTGGAAATGGCATATAGGGTGGATGCGCTAAATAGATGGGCGATAAAAATCACGCCAAAGCTGACCGCCCAGATGGTGTAAGGCGTTTCGGTGCGAACAGGCATCAACACCGGTAAGGGAATGGCTGCGCAAAGAAAGGCAATCAGCCACAGGCGCAAGGAAAAAGGGGAGAGAAAATTCATTTTCAGACAGGCATAATGTGTTGGTTCAGGAAGGGGAGTGTGGGTTTATTGTAATTATGGCTACCGATGGTTACTACCATCAGTAATGCTTATGATTCTATCATGATTTACTTTTCCGCTGCCCTTTAAGCGACTCCAAACAACGGCGAGATCGGAAGAGCACACGTCTGAACT
>CALFOA010000386.1 GCA_937919795.1 uncultured Neisseria sp. | reverse complement strand
AATTCCACAATCAGTGATTCGTTCACATCAGCAGCAAACTCATCACGATCAGGTGCTTTCTTGAATGTACCTTGCGCTTTGTCAGCATTCACTTCAACCCAAGCAGGGAAGCCAACTTGTGCAGCCAACTGCAAAGCCTCAAGCACGCGGGTTTGTTTAGCGGATTTCTCGCGCACAACAATCACGTCACCAGCCTTGACAGAGTAAGAAGGAATATTCACAGGCTGGCCATTCACCAGAATCGCTTTGTGCGAAACCAACTGGCGCGCTTCAGCACGTGTAGAGCCAAAGCCCATACGGTAAACCACGTTATCCAAACGCGACTCCAGCAATTGCAACAGCAATTCGCCGGTAGAACCTTTACGGCGTGAAGCCTCTGCAAAATAACGGCGGAATTGACGTTCCAAAACGCCGTAAATGCGGCGGATTTTTTGTTTTTCACGCAATTGCAAACCATAATCCGACAAACGCGGCTTACGGGCGCCATGCTGACCCGGAGCAGAGTCGAGTTTACATTTGGATTCTAAAGAGCGGCGTGCGCTTTTCAGAAACAAATCGGTGCCTTCACGGCGAGCTAATTTACATTTCGGGCCGATATAACGTGCCATTTCTCAATCACTCCAATATTAAATACGACGTTTTTTAGGCGGACGGCAACCGTTATGGGGCAACGGGGTAACGTCGGTAATGCTGGTAATCTTGAAACCAAGAGCGTTGAGCGCACGAACAGAAGATTCACGACCGGGACCCGGGCCTTTAATGCGAACTTCCAGATTTTTCACGCCATACTCTTGGGCAACTTTACCAGCGGCTTCTGCAGCTACCTGAGCTGCAAACGGTGTACTTTTACGTGAACCTTTAAAACCCGCACCACCAGAGGTAGCCCAAGATAATGCATTGCCTTGACGGTCGGTAATAGTAATGATGGTATTATTAAAAGATGCATGTACATGCACAATACCTTCACTCACGGTTTTACGTACTTTTTTGCGTACACGCGAGGCTGTGTTTGCTTTAGCCATTAATCAAATCCTTAAAAATTATTTTTTACCGGCAATCGCTTTACGCGGGCCTTTACGGGTGCGCGCATTGGTACGAGTGCGCTGACCGCGGCAAGGCAGGCCGCGACGATGGCGGAAGCCGCGATAGCAGCCCATATCCATCAAACGTTTGATACTCATGGTCACTTCACGACGCAGATCGCCTTCTACTTCATATTTGGCAACTTGTTCACGCAAAGATTCCAATTGGGACTCATCCAAATCTTTTACCTTGGTGCTCGGCACAATGCCGGCAGCTTCGCAAATCAATTTAGCACGAGTAGCGCCAATACCGTAAATGGCTTGCAAACCGATTACGATATGGGCGTTATTAGGGATATTCACCCCTGCAATACGAGCCATATTTTTTCCTTTAGGGCAAAAAGTCTGTCACTATAACACAAAACCCGAGCTGATGTAAATCAACCTTGACGTTGCTTGTGACGGGGGTCAGTACAAATCACACGTACCACGCGATTACGACGGATAATCTTGCAGTTACGGCAAATTTTCTTTACAGAAGGTTGTACACGCATTCTTCTTCCTTTCTTTAAAATTAGCGCGCCCGGAATACGATACGCGCACGGGTCAAATCGTAAGGCGTCAGCTCTACTGTCACCTTATCGCCCGGCGAAATACGGATATAGTGCATTCGCATTTTGCCGGAGATATGACCCAAAACCACATGATCATTTTCAAGCTTTACCTTAAATGTCGCATTGGGCAAGGTTTCTAAAATCTCGCCCTGCATTTGTATGGTATCTTCTTTAGCCATAGTATATTACTTACGGGATAGTGATTTCATATCAGAACGCTTCATCAAATGCTCATACTGCTGTGTCATTCTATAAGAAGCAATCTGCGTACTGAAATCCATGGTTACTACTACCAAAATCAGCAATGAGGTACCACCCAAGTAAAACGGAACATTCAAAGCTGTTGTCAAAAACTCAGGGATCAAACAAATTATGGTGATATAAAGTGCACCAAAAAAGGTCAGGCGCAATACCACTTTTTCCAAATATCTTGATGTCTGCTCACCCGGTCGGATACCCGGCACAAATGCACCGCTTTTCTTCAAATTCTCAGCCATTTCACGCGGACTGAAAACCAATGCTGTGTAAAAATAGCAGAAGAAAATAATGGTTGCGGCAAACAGCAAAATATACACCGGCTGGCCATGCTGCAACAAAGCTGCCGCCTTATAAAACCAATTATCGGTATTTGTCGAACCAAACCAACTCAATAAAGTGGACGGAAACAAAATAATGCTGGAAGCAAAAATAGGCGGAATCACACCGGCCATATTCAGCTTGAACGGCATATGGGTAGACTGGCCTTGAACCAACCGGTTTCCCACTTGGCGTTTGGCATAATGCACAGGAATCTTGCGCTGGGCACTCTCAAAATACACCACCACATAAATCAGCAGCAACGCACCGATAACAATAGCCACAGCCATCAACATGCTCATCGAGCCTTGGCTGGTTAATGTCAACAAACGCGAAATACCGGCAGGAATACCGGCCGCGATACCAGCAGTAATGATCAGCGAAATACCGTTCCCAATCCCCCGCTCAGTCATTTGCTCACCCAGCCACATCAAAAACATTGTGCCAGTAACCAAACACACCACAGTGGATACATAAAATTCAAGCTGAGACGCTACCACGATATTTTGTTGGTAAACAAAAGTAGCTACGCCAAAGCTTTGCAGCAGTGCCAACAAAACCGTACCGTAACGCGTATATTTGGTAATCACACGTCGCCCAGCCTCGCCCTCTTTTTTCAATGCCTTCAACGAGGGCATGATTTCAGAAGCCAGCTGAACGATAATGGACGCCGAAATATAGGGCATGATGCCGATGGCAAAAATACTAAAGCGCTCGAGTGACCCGCCGGAAAACATGTTTAACATGCCCAGCATGCCACCACTTGCGCTTTCATAAAGTTTAGCCAACGCGGCAGCATCCACACCCGGTACCGGAATATGGGCACCTATCCGAAATACCACCAATGCACCCAATAAAAACAATAACCGGTTTTTTAAATCACCAAACTTAGAAAGTCCTGATGAAGATTGTCGATTTGCCACGTTTGTCGTCCAGACCTTATTCTTCTACTTTACCGCCAGCAGCTTCAATAGCAGCTTTGGCGCCTTTGGTTGCTTTGATACCCTTCAGGGTAACCGCACGGCCAACCTCACCGGAAGCAATCACCTTAACATTCAGCGCATTCGCAGCAACCAAACCAGCTTGTTTCAAAGTCAAAACATCGATTTCATCCACAGCAACCAAAGCCAGTTCGCTCAAGCGTACTTCAGCATTAGTGGCCGCAGTCAATGATTTGAAACCACGTTTGGGCAAGCGGCGTTGCAACGGCATTTGGCCGCCTTCAAAACCGACTTTGTGGAAACCACCGGAACGGCTTTTTTGGCCTTTATGGCCACGACCGCCCGTTTTGCCCAAACCGCTACCGATGCCGCGACCCACGCGGCGTTTAGCGTGAGTTGCACCTTCAGCAGGTTGAATAGTATTCAAAAACATATTACGACTCCACTTTCAAAAGGTAGCTGATTTTATTAATCATGCCACGATTTTCGGGGGTATCTAATACTTCAACGGTGTGTTCACGACGACGCAAACCCAAACCGCGAGCACAAGCACGATGTGACTCAATGGTGCCAATCAGGCTTTTTACCAAAGTCACTTTAATCTTTTTTTGTTCACTCATGATCAGATCCCAAAATTTGTTCTACGGTTAAGCCGCGCTTGGCAGCAATATCCGCCGGTGTGTAGAGCTTGGCCAAACCGTCCAATGTTGCGCGAACAATATTGTAAGGGTTGGTTGAACCGTGCACTTTGGCAGAAATATTGTGTACGCCCATTGCATCAAAAACCAAACGCATCGGGCCGCCGGCCTTTACGCCGCTACCTTCTTTGGCAGGCTGCATAAACACACGGGTTGCACCATGGCGACCAATCACTTCATGATGGATGGTGCCGTTTTTCAACGGTACTTTAATCATATTACGACGGGCTTGATCCATTGCTTTTTGCACAGCAACCGGCACTTCTTTTGATTTGCCCTTGCCCATGCCGATGCGGCCATCGCCATCACCTACCACGGTCAAGGCCGAGAATGCCATAATACGGCCCCCCTTAACCACCTTGGTTACACGGTTTACGGCAACCATTTTCTCTACCAGGCCGTCACCGCGTTCTTCAATTTCATGTTTTGCCATCTCAGGTCTCCAAAATCTTTATTAGAAGCTCAAACCGTTTTCACGTGCGGCTTCAGCCAAAGCTTTTACACGACCGTGATATTGAAAGCCTGAGCGATCAAATGCGACTTTTTCCACGCCGGCAGCCTTGGCTTTTTCAGCAATACGCTTGCCTACCAAAGCAGCTGCTTCGATGTTGCCGCCTGATTTCAAGCCATCACGCACTTCGGCTTCCAAAGTAGAGGCTTGCGCCAATACTTCACCACCCTCAGCACTGATCACTTGGGCATAAATATGGCTGTTTGTGCGGAAAACACACAATCTCACCATTTTCAAATCTGCAATACGGGCACGGGTTTTGCGTGCGCGGCGCAGTCTTGTTGCATGTTTATTCATTAGTGAGCCTCAATTATTTCTTCTTAGCTTCTTTCATCACCACAACTTCGCCAACATAGCGAACACCTTTACCTTTATAAGGCTCCGGCGGACGGAAATTGCGGATTTCGGCAGCAACCTGACCAACAACCTGCTTGTCGGCACCGGTCAACACGATCTCGGTTTGAGACGGCGTTTGCACTGTAATACCTTCCGGCATTTCGTAAACGATGGGATGAGAAAAACCTAAAGACAAATTCAATGTTTTGCCCTGAGCTTGGGCGCGATAGCCCACGCCGATCAACTGAAGTTTTCTTTCAAAACCCTCAGACACACCTTTAACCATATTGGCAACCAGTGCACGGACAGTGCCGGACATTGCACCTGAATGCTTGCTGTCATTAGTGGCAGCAAAAGTGATTTGACCGTCATTCAGCTCAACAGCTACATCGTCAGTCAGCGGAAATGACAACTCGCCATTTTTACCCTTAACTGTCAATTTATCCGTTCCGAATTTTACTTCTACGCCAGCAGGAACAGTTACTGGATTTTTCGCTACGCGAGACATCTAAACTCTCCCTATCAGGCAACCACGCACAACAACTCACCACCGATGCCGGCTGCGCGGGCTTTGCGGTCAGTCATTACGCCTTTTGAAGTACTAACAATAGCCACACCCAAACCGTTCATTACAGCGGGAATATCATTAGAGCCTTTGTAAACACGCAAGCCCGGACGGGATACGCGCTTAATTTGCTCAATCACAGGGCGACCTGCGTAGTATTTCAATTGAATTTCCAATACCGGTTTTGCATCAGCAGAAACCGCGAAGTCTTCGATATAGCCTTCTTCTTTCAAAACATTGGCAATTGCACATTTCAGTTTTGAAGAAGGCATCGCTACCGCAACCTTGCTTGCGCGTTGCGCATTGCGGATACGGGTCAACATATCGGAAATAGGATCATGCATACTCATATATTCTACTCCTATTACCAGCTGGCTTTAATCACACCCGGGATTTCACCACGCATGGCGATTTCACGGATTTTGGTACGACCCAAACCGAATTTGCGGAAAGTGCCACGGGGACGACCGGTTAAAGCGCAACGGCGGCGCTGGCGAACCGGAGATGCATTGCGGGGAATGGCCTGGAATTTCAGGCGAGCCTCGAAACGATCTTCGTCAGAAACGCTGGTGTCATTGATTACTGCAAAAATTGCCTCACGTTTGGCGGCATATTTTTTTGCCAATGCAGCACGCTTCAATTCGCGATTAATAAGTGCTTTCTTAGCCATGATTATCCTTTAAACGGAAACTTAAACAGCGACAGCAAAGCTTTGGCTTCTTCGTCGGTTTTTGCAGTAGTGGTCACAGTAATGTTCAAACCACGCAGCGCATCGATTTTATCGTATTCGATTTCCGGGAAAATGATTTGCTCGCGCACACCCATATTGTAGTTACCACGACCATCGAAAGACTTGCCGCTTACACCACGAAAGTCGCGTACACGCGGCAAAGCCACGGTTACCAGACGATCCAGGAATTCAAACATTTGATCGCGACGCAAAGTTACCTTGCAGCCCACCGGATAGTTATCACGGATTTTAAAACCGGCAATGGATTTGCGCGCAACAGTTACCACAGGTTTTTGACCCGCAATTTTTTCCAAATCGGCAACAGCATGTTCCATTACTTTTTTATCAGCAACCGCTTCGCCCACGCCCATATTCAAAGTGATTTTTTCGATACGGGGCACTTCCATAACTGATTTGTAGTTAAACTGCTTCATCAGCTCGGGAACCACAGTGCTGTTGTAAAACTCTCTTAAACGTGCCATGTTATTTCAACTCCTTACGCACCGATAACCGCACCGCTGGATTTAAAGACACGAACGCGTTTTACTTTGCCTTCGCCCTCTACCAACTTGATGCCTACACGATCGGCTTTTTTAGTTTCCGGATTGAAGATGGCAACGTTTGAAATGGCCAGAGGCATGTTTTTCAAAACGATACCGCCCTCAACGCCACGCATCGGATTCGGTTTTTGGTGACGTTTTGCAACGTTTACACCTTCTACCACGATTTTATCGCCCAATACGCGAACAACCTGGCCCTGTTTGCCTTTATCTTTACCGGCAATTACGATCACTTGATCGCCTTTAATCAGCTTATTCATCGCCAACCTCTCTTACAACACTTCAGGTGCTAATGAAACGATTTTCATGAAACGCTCATTGCGCAATTCACGAGTAACCGGGCCAAAAATACGGGTACCCAAGGGCTCCAATTTATTGTTCAACAATACAGCTGCATTGTTGTCAAATTTAATCAGCGCACCATCGGGACGACGCACACCTTTTGCAGTGCGAACAACTACTGCATTGTATACATCACCCTTTTTTACACGGCCGCGTGGCGCTGCATCTTTAACCGCCACTTTGATAATGTCGCCAACAGAAGCGTAGCGACGCTTGGAGCCGCCTAAAACTTTGATGCACATTACACGGCGCGCACCAGAGTTATCAGCCACATCCAAGATGGTCTGCATTTGAATCATGTTAATACCTTTAAATAAACCAACTTAATTTACCACTTTCAGACGGCGTTCAAATCTACTGCTATATGCCGTCCGAAACCGCTAACGGTTCCAGTAAACCAGTCTTGGACCCCGAAGGGAAGAACTTTCAGAAAGAAGCTGAAAGATAAGAAACGAAGTTTACAGGCTTTTTTTAGCTCCTGCAAGACTTCGTTTCTTTTTCAAGCGTTAGCTGTCGTAAAAATTAAACAGTACGCGCTTTCTCTACCAGCTCTTGCACTACCCAAGACTTGGTTTTTGACAACGGGCGGGTTTCTGCAATCACCACGATGTCGCCAACGCCGTATTGATTTTGCTCGTCATGAGCATGAATCTTGGTCGAGCGGCGGATAATTTTACCGTAGAGCGGGTGCTTCACTTTACGCTCAACCAGCACGGTAACGGTTTTATCCATTTTATCGCTAACCACTTTGCCCTGCAAAGTACGAACATTTTTCACTTCGCTCATTACTTGGCACCTTTTTCAGTTAAAACGGTTTTAATACGAGCAATGTCACGGCGTACTTTTTTCAATTCACTGGCTTTTGCCAATTGGCCGGTTGCATGCTGCATACGCAGGCCGAATTGTGCTTTCAGCAAATCAAGCAAATCGGCATTCAATTGCTCAACAGATTTGTCTTTCAATTCATTTGCTTTCATTATTGACCTACCTGTCTTACAACAAACACAGTCGGAATCGGCAGTTTGGCAGCAGCCAAAGTGAAGGCTTCACGTGCCAACGCTTCCGGCACGCCGTCCATTTCGTACAATACTTTGCCGGGTTTCACTTCAGCAACATAGTACTCAACGGAGCCTTTACCGCCACCCATACGCACTTGAATCGGTTTTTCAGTGATCGGCTTATCCGGAAACACACGAATCCAAATACGACCGCCACGTTTGATATGACGGGTCATGGTACGACGGGCAGCTTCGATTTGACGGGCAGTCAAACGACCACGGCCTACGGCTTTCAAGCCGAATTCGCCGAAACTAACTTTATTACCGCGGGTAGCAATGCCGGTGTTGCGGCCTTTATGTTGCTTGCGGTATTTCATTCTAGTTGGCTGCAGCATGACGACCACCTGCCTTTCTTTGTCTCTTTTCTTGCTCAGGTTTGGCTTGAGCCTTATCGGTGCCTTCACCGGTGTAAACCCAAACTTTCAAACCCAACACACCATAGGTGGTGTGTGCTTCGCTGGTTGCGTAATCCACATTTGCACGCAGAGTATGCAAGGGCACACGGCCTTCGCGATACCATTCGCTGCGGGCAATGTCCGCACCATTCAGACGGCCTGAAGTCATGATTTTGATGCCTTTGGCACCAACACGCATGGCGTTTTGCATGGCACGCTTCATAGCACGACGGAATTGAACGCGTTTTTCCAATTGCTGGGCAATACCGTCGGCAATGATTTGCGCATCCAGCTCAGGTTTGCGGATTTCTTCGATGTTGACATGCACAGGCACACCCATCAAGGCTTGCAGATCGCGTTTCAACACTTCGATGTCTTCGCCTTTTTTACCAATCACCACACCCGGGCGGGCTGAATGAATGGTAATGCGGGCAGACTTGGCCGGACGCTCAATCACGACACGACCAACAGAGGCATTTGCCAGGCGTTTGCGCAAGTAGTCGCGAACATCAATGTCTTGCTTCAAAACAGTAGAAAATTCGTTGCTTTTGGCAAACCATTTAGAAGACCAGTCTTTGGTCACCGCCAGGCGAAAGCCTGTAGGGTTAATCTTTTGTCCCATAGCTTTTCCTTAGTTACCCACTGTCACATTGATATGACAAGTTTGTTTTTCAATGCGGTTACCGCGACCTTTGGCACGAGCTTGAAAGCGTTTGAGGCTGGGGCCTTTATCCACAAAAATGGTGACCACTTTCAATTCGTCGATATCGGCGCCTTCATTATGCTCTGCATTTGCAATAGCAGATTCCAGCACTTTTTTAATCAACTCAGCACCTTTTTTGGGGCTGAACGCCAAGATGTTCAAGGCTTGGGCAACGTCTTTGCCGCGAATCAGATCTGCCACCAGGCGAGCCTTTTGTGCAGAAATGCGGGCGTTTTTATGTTGTGCATTAACTCTCATGATTCACCTTATTTCTTTTTAGCCTTTTTATCGGCCAAGTGGCCTTTAAAGGTACGGGTCAATGAGAACTCGCCTAATTTATGGCCAACCATGTTGTCGCTGATAAATACCGGCACATGGGTGCGGCCATTGTGTACAGCGATGGTCAAACCGATAAAATCGGGCAGAATGGTAGAACGACGCGACCAAGTTTTAATCGGGCGCTTATCGCTGCTTGCACGAGCCGCATCTACTTTTTTCAGCAAATGCAGGTCTACATATGGGCCTTTTTTCAATGAACGAGCCATATCAATTAACCTTTATTTGAGTAACGGCGGCGAACAATCATATTGTCCGTGCGTTTGTTGTTACGGGTACGGTAACCTTTAGCAGGTGTGCCCCACGGGCTAACCGGTTCACGAGCTTCACCGGTACGGCCTTCACCACCACCATGGGGGTGATCAACCGGGTTCATCACCACACCGCGTACGGTCGGGCGAATACCGCGCCAACGATTGGCACCGGCTTTACCGATTTTTTTCAGGCTCTGCTCTTCATTGCCCACCTCACCGATGGTCGCGCGGCAATCCACATGGATTTTACGCACCTCACCTGAGCGCAAACGCACTTGAGCGTAGATACCTTCTTTGGCCAGCAAAACAGCAGATGCACCGGCTGAACGCGCAATTTGCGCACCTTTGCCCGGCTTCATCTCGATGCAGTGAATGGTTGTACCCACCGGAATATTGCGAATCGGCAAGGCATTGCCTGCTTTAATTGCGGCTTCTGCACCAGACACCAACACGGCACCGGCTTGAATGCCGCGCGGCGCAATAATGTAACGACGCTCGCCATCGGCATAGCACAACAGTGCGATAAACGCCGTACGGTTCGGATCATACTCGATACGCTCGACTTTAGCGGGAATGCCGTCTTTGTTGCGCTTGAAATCCACTACGCGGTAATGCTGCTTGTGACCACCGCCTTTATGACGGGTGGTAATGTGGCCGTTGTTGTTGCGGCCGGCAGTAGTGTTTTTCTTTTCAACCAGCGGTGCATACGGTGCACCTTTATGCAAACCTTCTGCTACAACGCGAACCATGCCGCGACGACCAGCAGAGGTAGGCTTCATTTTTACGATAGCCATTGTACTTATTCCTTATCTGCGGCTGCAGCAGTGGCTTCCACGTCGATCTGTTGACCGGCTGCCAGGCTCACATAAGCTTTTTTCACATCGCTGCGGCGACCGATCGTACGACCAAAGCGTTTTACTTTACCTTTGGTGATCACGGTGGTCACAGAAGCCACTTCGACATCAAACAACAACTCAACTGCAGCTTTGATTTCCTGCTTGGTTGCATTGGGCAACACTTTGAATGTCATTTGATTACGTTTTTCGGCCAACAGGTTGCTCTTTTCAGAAACAACAGGAGCCAAAATTACTTGCATCAGGCGTTGTTGATTCATACCCATTGCTCCTCTAACTGTGCAACCGCATCTTTAGTGATCACGACTTTTTTGTAGCGCAAGAGGCTGTAGGGATCAGCTTGCTGTGCTTCCAAAACCATAACGTTGGGCAGGTTGCGTGAAGACAGGTATACGTTTTCATCCAATTGCTTGGTAATAAACAACACTTGCTCCAAACCCAAATTTTTCACTTGCTCGGCGAATTCTTTGGTTTTCGGCGTTGCAGCAGACAATTCATCAATCACAAACAAGCGTTCATCACGCACCAATTGCGACAGAATTGAAGCCATACCGGCACGATACATCTTACGGTTCACTTTTTGGGTGAAGTTTTCAGACGGCTTATTCGGGAAAGCACGGCCACCGCTACGCCAAATCGGAGAAGAAGTCATACCGGAACGCGCGCGGCCGGTGCCTTTTTGGCGCCACGGCTTTTTGGTAGAGTGTTTTACTTCTGCACGGGTTTTCTGCGCACGGTTACCTGAGCGGGCGTTTGCCAAAAAGGCAGTAACCAGCTGGTGCACCAACGCTTCATTGTATTCACGGGCAAACAGTGCATCAGAAGCATTCAAGCTGCCTGATACTTGGCCTTTTGCATCAATAACTTTCAATTCCATTACGCACCTACTTTCACGCTAGGACGCACTACAACGTCGCTATTAACGGAACCGGGCACAGCACCTTTTACCAACAACAATTGGCGCTCTGCATCTACACGCACAACCTCCAGGCACTGAACAGTAGCCTTGGTGTTGCCATACTGACCGGCCATACGTTTACCCGGAAACACACGACCCGGATCTTGAGCCTGGCCGATAGAGCCGGGCACGCGATGCGAACGCGAGTTACCGTGAGAAGCACGTTGCGAACCGAAATTGTGACGCTTAATGGTGCCTGAAAAACCTTTACCTTTGGAGGTACCGGTTACATCCACCAATTGACCGGCTTCAAACATGGCAACAGTGATTTCATCACCAGCCTTGAGCTCGCCCAATTTTTCTTCAGTCAAAGCAAACTCAACCAAACCGCGACCGGCTTCCACACCTGCTTTTGCAAAGTGGCCGGCTTCAGTTTGAGAAACACGATTGGCTTTTTTCTGACCAAAGGTAACTTGAACGGCCACATAGCCGTCAGTATCTTTGGATTTTACTTGCGTGACGCGGTTAGCAGACATATCCAACACGGTTACCGGAACAGATGCACCTTGTTCGTTAAACACGCGGGTCATACCCACTTTGCGCCCAACCAGACCTAAAGTCATGATTATTTTCCTTTTAGTAAAGGGGTCAGCTACGATTGGCCGACCATTGGACAAAATAAACGCTTGGCACGAAATGCCAAGCCCTGAACTATACTATAAAACCCCGTCGCTTTTCAAGAAAAATCTTGCCCTTAGCTTTCACAGCCATCATTTTTGCGACATTGCTATCGGGCGCCCCGCCTTTGTATGCTGCCCGGATTAATATGAAATCTTCCGTGCCACCCGTTTGCTGTTTATTCTCATTGGATTTAATGCTTTATTTTTCAGACGGCCTGTAATAATATTTACAGAAACTATAAACACAAAACGAGGAATATTATGAAAACATTTGCCACAATTGCAGCTTTATTTATCTCGTGCTCTCCCGCCCTTGCCGCCGCGCCCGATTTATTGCTGGCGCAAGAATTTAAAGGGCAAAACGTTACCGGGTGGGCAATGAGTGAAAAACTCGACGGAGTGCGCGCCTATTGGAATGGTAAGCAATTAATCAGCCGCCAAGGCTATCCTTTCACCCCGCCTTCCGGTTATACCGCCCATTTCCCGCCTTTTCCGCTGGATGGAGAGCTGTACAGCCGCCGCAACCAATTCGAACAGATCTCTGCCTCAGTGCGCCAACACTCCGGCAACTGGCAAGGCATCAAATTACACGTTTTTGATGTGCCGCAAGCACAAGGCAATCTTTATCAGCGCTTGGCTGTGTTGCAGCGCTGGCTGGATCAACACCCACAAGCACCTATCCACATCATCAAACAAACACCTGCCAGAGACAATGCCCACGCCCTTGATTTTCTGAAACAAATCGAATCTGCTGGCGGCGAGGGCGTGATGCTGCGCAACCCCAGCCTGCCTTATCGCAGCGGGCGCAGCAGCCATCTGCTCAAATTAAAATCCGCCCACGATGATGAATGCGTGGTCACCCATCACCATCCCGGCAAAGGAAAATACGCCGGCAAGCTTGGGGCAGTCAGCTGCAAAAACCGCCATGGCGAATTCCGTATCGGCAGCGGTTTCAAAGACAGCGAGCGCAGCAATCCGCCCGCAATCGGCAGCACCATCACCTATAAATACCGAGGATTCACCCAAAAAGGCACACCGCGTTTCGCCACTTTCTTGCGGACCCGCAATGAGCATTGAACTATCTTCAAACTTCAAAAACATTCATGCCCATCAAAATAAACCGACCCTAATCATTCGAAATAAGAAAGGCCGTCTGAAAGACTTCAGACGGCCTCTGTATGACACGCAATTCACATAATCACATCTGCCTTAA
>CALFOA010000385.1 GCA_937919795.1 uncultured Neisseria sp. | reverse complement strand
ACACTCTTTCCCTACACGACGCTCTTCCGATCTGAAGGAAGTAAAGATATAGTGTATCGTGACGGCCTCTATGCTCGCCTAGCTCTGATGAAGGAGGTAGTCGCTAACATAGCTTATTCAGTTGTAGTATCCATTTTGTTGGTGTTTACAGCACTAGGTTGTCAATTTTTAGGGAATACTCATGTATTAACCCAATTATTCTTCGCTCCAATCAGCATCTTCTTGATTACCAACTTATTATTGACTGCACTAATGATCATCAAACGAACTTATATCTTGGTAAGTACTACTTGATACTGTGCTGCAGAAACGTACTGGTAACATCTACTATTCATGTAAACACCCATGCCCTTTGTGGTGTTTTTATTACATAAAGTTTTAATGTTTCACCTGTTGAAATATCTAGGTCAGGCTCAAATGAAATGCTCGTCTGAAACTTTCAGATAGGCATTATTACTAAATTCAGAATTTAAGCTACTTACCCCTTTCAGGTAGCCCTCTTTCCCTAGGAGCCTTAGATGACCCAACCTACTGATGCCCAAATCGCCCAAGCCGCCACCATGCAGCCCATCGACGCCATTGCCGCACGCCTCGGTCTAGGATCGGAGGCGCTGGAACACTATGGCCGCTACAAAGCCAAAATCGACCCGGCGGCGGTGGCGGCGCTGCCGTCCAAACAGGGGCGGCTGGTGTTGGTTACCGCCATCAACCCCACACCGGCCGGCGAGGGCAAAACCACGGTCACCATCGGTTTGGCCGACGCCTTGCAACGGTTGGGACAGCAGGCGGTGGTGGCGGTGCGCGAGCCGTCGTTGGGGCCGGTATTCGGCATCAAGGGCGGCGCGGCCGGCGGCGGTTATGCCCAGGTGCTGCCGATGGAAGACATCAATCTGCATTTCACCGGCGACTTCCACGCCATCGGCGCGGCCAACAACCTGCTGGCGGCCATGCTCGACAACCATATCCACCAAGGCAATGCCTTGGACATCGACCCCAAGCGGGTGTTGTGGCGGCGGGTGCTGGACATGAACGACCGCCAGCTGCGCCAGCTCATCAGCGGGCTGGGCGGCAGCGCCGACGGCGTAATGCGCGCCGACGGTTTCGACATCACCGTGGCTTCGGAAGTGATGGAGGTGTTTTGCTTGGCGCGCGATCTGGCCGATTTGAAACAGCGCTTGGGGCGGATGTTGGTAGCCTACCGCCGCAACGGCGAGCCGGTGTATGCACACGAATTGAAAGCACACGGCGCCATGGCGGCGCTGCTCAAAGATGCCATCCGCCCCAATCTGGTGCAAACCCTGGGCGGCACGCCGGCGCTGGTGCACGGCGGCCCGTTTGCCAACATCGCCCACGGCTGCAATTCGGTAATCGCCACCCGGATGGCGCAGCAGCTGGGCGATTACGCGGTTACCGAAGCCGGCTTCGGCGCCGATTTGGGGGCAGAAAAATTCTGCAACATCAAATGCCGCCTCTCCGGCCTGCGTCCGGATGTAGCGGTGGTGGTGACCACCGTGCGGGCATTGAAATACAACGGCGGCGTGGCGCGTGCCGATTTGGGCAAAGAAAATCTGGACGCCCTGCGCCAAGGTCTGCCCAATCTGTTGAAACACATCGACAATATGCAGCAGGTGTTCGGCCTGCCGGTGGTGGTGGCGCTCAACCGCTTTGCCGCCGATACCGAGGCCGAACTCGCGCTGGTGCAGGAAGCCTGTGCCGCACACGGCGCCTCCGCGGCGCTCACTGAAGTATGGGCGCACGGCGGCGCCGGCGGCGAAGCGTTGGCGCGCGCGGTGATGGCGGCCTGCACCGAAACCACGCCGGCCTTGCGCCTACCTTATGCTGATGACGACAGCCTAGCCGACAAAATCCGCAGCGTGGCGCAACAGGTTTACGGTGCCGACGGCGTGGATTTCAGCCGCCAAGCGCTGGCCGACCTCGAACAACTTACCCGGCTGGGCTTTGCACGTCTGCCTGTGTGCATGGCCAAAACCGCCTATTCACTCAGCGACAACCCGCAGCTGCTCGGCCGCCCGCAAGGCTTCCGCCTACAGGTACGCAGCCTGAGTGTGTCGGCCGGGGCGGGGTTTGTGGTGGTGCTGTGCGGGAACATCATGAAAATGCCGGGGCTGCCCAAAGTACCGGCGGCCGAGAACATTGATGTGGACGATCAGGGACACATTAGCGGTTTGTTTTAGCACCTACTACCCCGCTTGAATAGCATCGTACCGGCTCATGGTGCGCCGGTATAACAGCCCGTCACCCGTAAAGTTCGGGGCGGTGGTATGATATCCCTATCCGTTTACCCCTTAATAGCGGAAAAACTTATTTTTGCCACAAGGCAGCAAGCCGCAGATAGTACATAGAGTACAGAACCGATTCTGTTGCCGTTTTAGCGGCTTACAAAATCGTTCTCTTTGAGCTAAGGCGTAGCAACGCCGTGGCAGAAATAAAGTTTTTTCGCTATCGCCGCGAGCCCCATCATGGAATCCGAACACACCCGAGTACCGCACTACAAGGCCTTTATCAGCTACAGCCATGCCGACAACAGCCAGGCTGGCCGCCAATGGGCCGACTGGTTGCACCACGCACTGGAAACCTATCAAGTGCCGCAGG
>CALFOA010000384.1 GCA_937919795.1 uncultured Neisseria sp. | reverse complement strand
GCTTGATTACCGTGTTTGATGTTGCTGACTGACGAGTCGGCAACACAGTTGCTACGGTTTGAATGGGCATTTGATACAGGCTACACCTGCTGGCGTTCTAAATGTCTTTCCTTATCGAAAACAGCTTGTAACCTAACCATTCGTTCAAGCCGAAAATGTTGCGTGGCGCCGCTTATGATGCTAGCGTGTACCACAACGCGCCGCCACTACGTATCTCGGCTGATTTCAATCGTTAGATTTCGCAGGAGGAATCCATGAGCTCTTACAAGCCAGAAGGCCACAACGCTGTCTCCCCCTACCTACTTGTCAGCAACGTCAAAGCACAGCTGGCATTCCTGAACGCCGTTTTCGGATCCACAGAACTCCATAAATGGGAGCTTCCGGATGGAAGCGTAAAACATGCAGAAGTTCGTATCGACGATTCAGTTATCATGATGGGTGAACGTCCGGATGGGCGCGACCCTATGCACTGTTCCACACACGTGTATGTCCCCGATGTAGATGCAACGTACAAAGCAGCCTTGGCGGCTGGAGCAACGTCTGTATCAGAACCCAAAGATCAACCTTATGGCGATCGCTCTGCCGGCGTGAAGGATGCAGAAGGTAATATCTGGTGGATTGGTACAAAGAAATAGCCTGAACGCAACCTAACCTTTCATTCCAACCGACCGGTTTCGCCGTTAGCTGAATTCAACTGTTGTGCGCCTTGAGGAGAATTCGATGATTGAATTACGTGGCCGTGATGTACTGCTTAGACCACTTGCCGTTGAAGACGCAGCAGCGCTGGCTGCCGCTGCATCCGAATCGCGCGAGAATTACCTGTACAACCCCGTTCCAGACGGTGAAGAACAAGCAAAGCAGTATATCGAGCGGGCTTTGATGCTGCGCGATCGTGGCGAGCGCATGCCTTTCGTCATCATTTTCCTTGGGAAAGTCGTTGGCACGACCAGCTATGCCAAACTAGAGACATGGGAATGGCCGCAGGGAAGCGCACGACAACGCCGAAATATACCTGATGTCGTTGAAATCGGTGGGACGTGGCTTGCACAATCTGCGCAGAGAACTCGATGCAATACTGAGGCTAAGTTCCTATTGATGTCCCATGCATTTGATATTTGGAATGTCTACCGCGTTTCATTTCGAACAGATAAACGTAACGAACGGTCTCGGCGTGCGATAGAAAGATTGGGAGCGAAATTTGAAGGAATTCGTCGCGCAGATATGCCGTCTACGGATGGCAACGTTCGTGACTCTGCTTACTATTCAATTACACTTGAGGAGTGGCCTGAAGTTCGTTCACACATTTTGACTCTACTCGATGCCCAATCTATCATTCCACCTGATCTACCGTAGCAAGCCGCGCTAGGTTGGTGAATTCAAACCAATGCCTGTCTGAAAGATAATCTTTCAGACAGGCATTCTGTATATGCGATATTACCCTCTTCTGCGCGCCGCCATTCTCTCACCAATCGCGGCCAATTCCGCGCTGGGCAACTGTTTGCCCAGTTCAAACAAAGGTTCTTCCAGCACCAGATGTTCGGCATAGCCTGCGCTGAATCGTGCCAAGACATCGGTTTGCAATTCACCTTCCGGCTGCGCAAGCAAGTGCTCAAACGCTTGCTCCGCCGCCAACCAGTTATCGTGCAGGCTATCGTGTTGCCGCTGCAAAGCGTCCACGCTCTCTTGCGCTTGTGGGAAATGGCGCAGCAATAGCGGGAAAAAATCCTGTTCTTCATCTTGATGATGCAGCGGCGCGGCGACGTTGAAATACTGGCAAATCTGCTTGACTGCCTGTTGCACCACTTCGTTGCAGCCGTGTTCAGCGACATAGCCGGGCAAACTGTCTACTTGCTCGCAAAAACGGCGCACTTTGCCGTGGCAGGCATACAGCATTTCGATTGGTTCGGCGAAGGTAACGCTGCGGGTATCGAATAAGTCCATCGGTGTTCTTCTAGATAACAGTAAAAAACTTAGAGTCAAATAACTTACAATGACCGTATTGTCATACTCGGGCTTGACCCGAGTATCTTGCTTTTCAAGGGTAATTGAAGATACTCGGGTCAAGCCCGAGTATGACGAAGGTAACTGATTATAATAAGTATGCCTGTCTGAACGGCTCAACACCACCCTTCAGACAGGCATTTCGCGCAATACTTACAGCGTAGCCATATCAATCACAAAGCGGTATTTCACATCGCTTTTGAGCATACGCTCGTAGGCGTCGTTAATATCCTTCATATCAATGATTTCGATATCGGAAACGATATTGTGTTCACCGCAGAAGTCCAGCAATTCCTGCGTTTCTTTGATGCCGCCGATCAATGAACCGGCCACGTTGCGGCGTTTGAAAATCATCGGAATGGTCGACAGCGCGGGATTCACATCCCCCACCAGGCCGACAAACACCAGCGTGCCGTCGAGTTTCAGCGTCGGCATATAGGGGTTCACGTCGTGCTCATACGGCACGGTGTCGATAATCAAATCAAACTGGCCGGCGGCGGCCTGCATTTGCGCTTCGTCAGTGGACAAAATCACATGGTCGGCGCCCAGGCGGCGGGCATCGTCGGCTTTGTTCGGGCTGCGGGAAAACAGGCTCACTTCGGCGCCCAAGGCGTGCGCGAGTTTGATGGCCATGTGCCCCAAACCGCCCAAGCCGATCACCGCCACTTTACTGCCCTTGCCTACTTTCCAATGACGCAGCGGCGACCAAGTGGTGATACCGGCGCACAAAATCGGCGGCACCGCTTTGGTATTGAGATTTTCCGGCACTTTCAACACAAAAGCATCGCTAACCGTAATACTTTTCGAGTAACCGCCATAGGTGCGGCGGCCATCATGTTTATCATCGGAATCATAAGTGGCGACAAAGCCGTTATCGCAATATTGCTCTAAATGATGGTGGCAAGGCTCGCATTCGCGGCAGCTGTCGACCATACAGCCCACGCCTACCAAGTCGCCTACTTTAAACTTGCTCACATCAGCGCCGACTGCGGTGACGCGGCCAACGATTTCGTGGCCGGGTACTACCGGATAAGTGGTAAAACCCCAGTCGTTGCGCGCGGCGTGCAAATCGCTGTGGCACACGCCGGTGTACAGAATATCGATCACCACATCATCCGGGCGCGGATCGCGGCGCTCGAAGCTGAACGGCACCAGCGGGGTATCGTGTGAATGGGCGGCATAGCCTTTTATCGTTTGTGTCATGTTTTTGTCTCCTGTTTTGAGGTGATGGCAGTCTCATCAGCTGCCTAGCTTTTTTACTATATACCCTTTAGCCCAGCAGAGAAACCTGAAGCAGACGCATAAAACGGGCAGGCCATCCGCAAAGCCACGTCATCAGCCGCCTGCCTGCTTTATGTAAAAAAAGCAAAACGGCATACGCTCACTTCCAGCACTTTGCGCGTACAATGCCTGTCTGAAAAAACTACTTGCCCGCACCCAACCATTCCATGATTCCCATCCTCTACCAAGATGCCGCCTGCATCGCCGTGTGCAAGCCTGCCGGTATGCTGGTGCACCGCAGCGCCATCGACCGCCACGAAACCGTGTTTCTGATGCAAACCGTGCGCGACCAAATCGGCCGCCATGTGTTTCCGGTGCACCGCCTCGACCGCCCTACCTCCGGCGTGATGCTGTTTGCCTTCGACGCCGCCACCGCCCGCGAGCTGGCGCAGCAGTTTGAAGCACGCGAAGTCGGGAAAACGTATTGGGCCATCGTGCGCGGCTGGACCGATGATTCAGGCCGCATCGACTATCCTTTAAAAGAACAGCTCGACCCGCTCTCCGATGCGCTGGCCGACCCCGACAAAGCCGCCCAAGCCGCCATCACCGACTACCGCACGCTGGCGCGCGCCGAATTGCCGTTTGTGACCCAAGCGCGGCACGCCACTTCGCGCTATTCGTGGTTGGAAATCACGCCGCATACCGGCCGCAAACATCAAATCCGCCGTCATTTAAAACATATTTTCCACCCCATCGTCGGCGACACCAGCCACGGCGATTTGGCGCAAAACCATGCCGTCACCGCCTTCTGCGGCAACAATCGCCTGCTGTTGCACGCCCGCAGTTTAAGCTTTATCAGCCCGGCTAGCGGCCAACTCGTCCACGCCGTTGCCGAACCGGATGATGCTTGGCAGCGGGTAACGGCGGCATTTGATTGGTCGGAAATTGAGACGAAAAACGATTGCTAATACAGTTAAATGCCTGTCTGAAAAACTGCCCCTGCTTGCTCATCTACCCTCAGGAGAAATCGCGCATGAGCCAACGCCAAGCCATTTTCGACTATGCCGCCCATCGATACGGCGTTACCCCCGAATATTTATGGCAGAAATTTCCCAGCTACGCCGTTTTGCGCCATCATCAGGCCAAAGGCAAATGGTTTGCCCTGATTGGCCATATCGAGCGAGCCAAACTCGGTTTGGAGGGCGGCGGCAGCACCGATTTCCTGAACGTGAAATGCACGCCCGAGATGGTGGGCGTGATGCGGCAGGAGCCAAACGTATTGCCCGCCTACCACATGAATAAAACCCACTGGATGACCATCGTACTGGACAACGGCTTCCCGTTTGACGACCTTATCCGTTTTTTGGATTGGAGTTATGATTTAACGGTGAAATAAACGTTAAAATGCCTGTCTGAAAGCATTTTAGCTTTGCCAACATTTTCAGACAGGCATTCCCGCCCAGCCACCCCATGTTTAAGGAACCCCCATGTTCGATTTATCCCGCTTAAACTGGTTAAACCCGCCCAAACAGTATGACATCCAGCCCGAGCGCATCAGCATCATCACCGAACCGAATACCGATTTGTGGCAGCGCACTTATTACGGCTTTCAAAACGACAACGCCCCCATGCTGCAAATGGCCACCGATAGCGCCTATTTTTCGTTTACGGTAAAAACGGAATTTCACAGCAAGCAACGCTTCGATCAATGCGGCATAGTGGTTTACAACGACAGCCATCATTGGCTGAAAGCCTCGGTGGAATTTGAACCCGCAGGTTTCCAACGCTTGGGCAGCGTGGTCACCAACCGCGGCTATTCCGATTGGGCAACCACCGACATTGCCAGCGACATTACTGAAATGTGGTACCGCCTAAGCCGACGCGGCTCGGATTTCCGCTTGGAATACAGCTTAAACGGCAAGGATTTCCATCAAATGCGGATTTGCCATCTCGAGGGCGCAGACGCCACCATTCATTTCGGTCTCTATGCTTGCAGCCCCGAAAATTCATCTTTTGAAGCCGTGTTTAGTGAGTTTCAACTGGGTGAATGTGTGTGGCAGGAACATCAGTAATGGATGGTTTGGGCATCAAAAAATGCCTGTCTGAAAGATTATTTTCAGACAGGCCTTATAGGGATTTTCTTCAATAAAAACTGTACTGTCGATGCCGTAACCGACCCTCACCAATACAGCCAGCTTTATTACTGAACTGAATGATTACTCATTCAACATGCGGTTAATCGCATCCGTTCTAGCCGCTTTGTAGGCTTTGGTTTGCGGGCTGTTGGGGTTAAGCATTTCAAAGGCGTGATACACACCTGAAATCAGCTGGAAATCGGTTTTCACACCAGCCTGCACCAAGCGGTTGGCGTAATCCACATCCTCATTCACAAACAAATCCAAATCGCCCACCATCATATAAGTGCGCGGCAAGCCTGCCAGATTTTTGGCGGTGGCGGCCGAGTAGTAAGGCATATCTTTGGCGGCGATGTTTTTGCCGCCCTTGAGCATGCTCCAGCCTATGCGGTTGAATTCAGGCGTCCATACAAATTCGCCGGTGTTCAGGCTGCGGTATGGTGATTTTTGGGTGCCGGTACGGTAGTCGAGCATCGGGTAAATCAGCACCTGCCCTTTCACTTTCAATTCACCGCGATCACGCACTTTCAAAGCCAAGCGCGCCGCTAAGCCGCCGCCGGCGCTCTCGCCCATTATCACCGCTTTGTCTGCATGGATATTGAATTGATCGGCATGGTTCAGCAGATAAGACAGGCCGTGATAAGCGTCGTCAATATCCGCAGGAAACGGCGCTTGGCTTGCCAAACGGTATTCCACGCTGACCACCGCCACTTGATTGAGGTTGGCCAATTCTAATAATGCTGCGTTGTTCTGGCGGGCATTGCCGAATAGATAACCACCGCCGTGCATAAAATACACCACCGGTAATTTGGCCTTTTTGGCGTTATCGGGGCGGAATATATAAAGATCCACCGCCGGTTGGCTGCCTTTTGCCGGTACGGTGAATTTCGCATCGGGCTGAACCGGCGATTCATCCGCCATTTTGGTAAACGCGGCATTGATTTGAGCCAAACCTGCTTTGCTGTTCATCAATTTCGGATCCATCTGCATGGCGCTGAGCAGGTTCAGATCCCGATATTCGGCTGCCAACTGGGTGGCGCTGCGCGGGGTTTCGGCTGCCGCCGAGGCAAATGAAAGGGCAAGAACAAAGCCCAAGGCAATCGATTTTAATTTCATCTGGTTTCCTGATTAAAAAATTGATGGAATTTCGTCTCAATCCGCCATACCGAGTAAACGGCGCACATAAACCGCCTGGCCGGAGTGCATGGCAGCGTCGTCAATGATGGAAACCAGGCGCACGGCGCGGGTAACGGGTGGATTCCAATGGTGGTCGATGACTTCATCCAAATCATTCGGCGGCAGTTGTTGCAGATAATCGATCACTGCTTGGGTGGACGCGGCGAGATAGTCTTGCAGCAATGCCGCGTCGCGGATCATCACTTTTGCCGCCTCCTCCGGGGTATGCTTCCAATCTGCGGTATCATCGGGCAAATCGAAAGCAAAACGCTGGTTCCAGCCATCGCGCACCCAAAGCGCTTGGGTGCCGGCTAGATCGGCAATTTGCAAATCCTGCTCACGTGCCGTATGCCAAACCAGCCAGCCGATACTTTTGATCGTAGGCGCAATGTGAGCCTCAGGCAGCGCATTAAGCTGGTCGATACTCAAGCCATCCATCACCCGCAACAGCCGCTCCTGCGGGCGACGGGCGCTATCCAGCAACATTTCGAGATGAGCTTTAGACATAGTATTCTCCTAGGATGAATGAAACTATAAACGTTCGCCGGTAAGAAAATAAGCATAACATGATACAAAATGCCTGTCTGAAAGATTATTTTCAGACAGGCATTTTTAATAAGACAACTTAATCCAGCGAAATCACTTCGCCGTCGTTCGGCACCAATACGCGCTCGTTTTCTTTGATGTTTTCGCCTTTCAAAAAGGCGCGCATATCGGCACGGCTAACCGCGGCGTGATTCACCGTATCCATATGCACGGTAATGATTTTGGCTTTCGGCGCGGCTTGGTAGGCTTTCAATACATCATACTGCCCCATAATAATGCTGTCAGGCATACCTTGGATACGGGCATAGCCGGTATTCATCACCAACACATCAGGCTTATAGCTGTTCAGCGCCTTATTCACATCGGCCGTCCAAACCGTATCGCCCATCACATAAGTGGTTTTGTGTCCGCTTTTTTGGAACACTACACCCATCGCGTCGCCCAGCAGAGCGGCCAATTGCGGATTGGCGTACATTTCCGCCGTACCGTGTGCGCCACCTGTTTTGTGCAGGGTAACGCCTTTGAATGTTGTGCTGCCGTTAATCACTTGCACATTTTGAAAGCCTTGCGAGCGAATCAATTTGGCGTCGGCTTCGTGTTGTACAAAAACGGGCAAATGCTTGGGAATGGCTTTTTGTGCTGCGTCGTCCCAATGGTCTTCGTGGGTATGGGTAACGATGACCGCGTCTACACCTTGCAAAATCTGCCGGGTAGACTGCGGTAAATCCACCAAAGGCATACGTTTGTGGCTGTTAAACGTGCCTGCAAAGCCCGCCATACTGTTTTTCTTGGCAAAGAAAGGGTCAACCAAAAAGGTCTGCCCCGCATATTCCACTTTGGCGGTGGCATTGCGGATGTGTTGGTAAGAGTCTGCGGCAAAAGCGGATACCGATACGCTCAAGGCAAGGGCGGCAGCGGCTAATTTATTGAAGTTCATAACAATCATTCCTGTATTAATTGAAAACAGGGCTATTTTAAAATGCTTGGCCATCCTCTAAAATAGGCAACATTGCCAATTACCGCAAGGATTAGGACAAATGCCGCCAACCGCTGCCCAAACCGCCCCGAAACCGCCCAAAGTGGTGCTCTACGCCCATCCCGCCTGCAATGATTTTGTGTTCAATATTCCATTTGCCTTGCTGCAAACGGAATATCAAGGGCGAACATTATTTGATTTGAGCGTTTGTTCGCTAGACGGTGAAAATGTACGCACGCAATTCGGCGCAACCATTCCGGTGCAGGGAGATTTATCGTTGTTCGAACAAGCAGAAGTCGTGGTGATTGCCGGTTGGCAGATGGGCGAAATCCCGCACGCAGATTTGCTGAATGCCTTAAAACAGGCGAATGGCCGCGGTGCAAAAATCATTGCTTTATGCTACGGCACTTATGTGGCGGCCTATGCGGGCATTTTGCAGGGCAAAACCGTTACCACCCATTGGCTGGCGGCAGATGATTTCAAGCAGCGTTTTCCCAATATCTTGTTAGACAACAACCGCCTGTATATTGAGGCCGGCAATATCCTCACCTCGGCAGGCGCGTCCGGCGGCTTAGATTGCCTGCTGTATTGGATACGGCAAATCTACGGCGCCCATATTGCCAATGATTTGGCCAGGCTGCTGGTTGCACCGCCGCACCGCGAAGGCGGGCAAGCACAATTTATCCGCAAACCGCTTGCCGAGCGCACGGGAGACAGCAAAATCAATACGCTATTGGATTTTTTGCGGGAAAATTTAGCCCAAACCCACCGCTTAGACGATTTGGCGGAACGCCTCAACCTTTCACGACGCACATTCTCGCGCCATTTCAAACAAGCCACCGGGCTGACTTTGGGCGATTGGCTGCTGCAAGAACGTTTGCGCCAAGCGCAGGATTTATTGCAGGATTCGGATGACAGTATAGAACGCATTGCGGAAAAATCAGGCTTCGGCACGGCAAGCAACCTGCGCGAGCAGTTTAAAGCCCAGTTTCACACCAGCCCGAATGCGTGGCGCAAGACGTTTAGGAGCGGGGAATAGTTGGGGAAATAAGACGAGTCCGTCAGTATGTTACTGACAGAAAGCGAGCCGATTTC
>CALFOA010000383.1 GCA_937919795.1 uncultured Neisseria sp. | reverse complement strand
CAAAGACTGTAACAGGCTTTGATTGAAATAACATATTGGGTATCAGTTCGGGATAAAAGGCTTGATAATTCTCAGAAATAAAATCTATTCCTAACGGGATGTCTAAAATAATACAAAATGCTAAGAACGATAAAAATACATTGAGAATAAATAAAGTTCTTGTATAAGTTTTGAGATTAAGAGGGTTTTTATCATTGTTAAGCAAGCATAAAGCGAATAGCACGATAAACATCAAGCCGTTACCGTACCGGTAAGTAGGGTAGGGGGACAAGACAGTTAACGAGGTGAGAAGTACACCAAATCCAATTGCGATAAATAAATTGACCGGATCTACTTTTTTTTGCTTGAGCAATAAATAACCGTAGAGAGGCAACAGAGCCATGGTAATGTTAACAATCATTCCTGGCTGCGTTACTCCTCCTAACGATGAGGGCATCATGATGGCTATTATCGCCAACAAGCAAATTACTAAATTATTCATATTACTAAATCTTTTTTAACTGGCCGGTATAGGTCATTTATTTTATCTCGCATGGGTTAGCTGGATAGAGCATGATTAAATCTTTAACCTTTTGGCATTTATAAATAATAAGGTTGTATCTACTGCCATGCGGGAGGCCCATGCTATTGCTGCACCGATAACGCCAAAATGATGCAATGCAAAGTAGAGGAAAATCAGATATAACGGTACTTCAAAAATATGAATCTTGGCAGTAACAGAGGATTTTCCGCTTGCATGCAGCATTGAGTAATACATGGCACCAATGGAGTTAAAGAAAATACCGGCGCAAAGGATCTGACCTACTGTGACAGAGGTTGGATTAAAGTTGTGTTTCAGCCAAAGCTCCAAGATATGCGGCATCAGGAACATGAGGGATACGCTTACGACAAACATTAGCCCACCTATCCGGAACAACCACTTGTGGAAATAAGGCCGCCATTCATCCGGTTTTTCCTGCATGAGTTTGGTCAATGTAGGAAAAATAACTGAGGAGAGTGCGCTAACCAATATGAGGTTTTGTACGACTAGTTCGTAAGGAACCACATAAGTGGTGACGGCTGCGGCAGAAATGATACTGGCAATCATAAAGCGGTCGGATTGAATCATGAGCGGGCTGAGGATGCTGCTCACAGTTACCCAGCCACCGAATGATATCAATGTCTTGGCATTTTCTTTTGAGTAAACCAATGCTTGCGGGGTATAGTCCGGTTCATGCTTCTTCAGGCAAGAAAAAGCCAGATGACGGAAAACAAATAATGCTGCTAAACGGCTAACAACCAAACTGGCCATCAACCATGCCAAATTAGTCGTCATAAAAGAAATCAGCAAAGGGCCGGCAAAATTAACTGCACCCAACGCAACCCGCAGAATGTTAATCCCCTTAAAATTCATATAAGCTTCATTCATGCCACGGTAGGTCGCACTCATGGCTTGTGCAGGTAGCGCAATCGCCAATAGAAAAATAGAGTTGCGGATCTCTGACGGGGGGATGGTTTGGGTTTTGAGCAGGCTGCTGCCACCAAGTAAGTCAAATGCCACAATCAGAACGCTACCGATTAGGCCCGCCACTAAGGTAATACGGGAGGCGGTAGCAAATACGGCAGGTACGTTTTGTGTGTTTTTTTGCCCGCGAAGGCGGGAAACAACTTGAGTAAGGGCGCGACCGATGCCTAAGTCCAATATACCGGCGAAGCTCATAAACGCCCAAGCCAATGCAATCATGCCAAAACGCTCGTCACCGATACGGGCAATGAGTAGAGGAATAGAGATAAGCGCAAGCAGCAAAGGCAAGGCTAAACCGAATAAATTCCAACCGATATGTGATTTCAACTAAGTACTCTTTTCTTCAAAGATTGCAATGCAAGTTGCAGTCATTGTGTGGTCTGTTTTGTTTCAGAGTGGGTTCTGAAAAAGTATATTCTGTAGGCAGAAAATGGTTTGTATGAAACTGGTTTTTGATGGTGTTTCCCATTTGTCTGCTATTTGCTTTCAGACAGGCATTTGTTTGCAAATGCCTGTCTGAAAAGCTTTTGCGTGTTACTTCAAAAAGCCGACATACCATGGCATGGCTTTTTTAATGCCTTGCTCGATGGTGTATTGCGGGTCGTAGCCCAGCAGATTGTTGGCTTTGCTGACATCGGCTTGTGAATGGCGTACGTCACCGGCACGGAAGTCGCGGTAAATTGCGTCTTTTTTGTACTGGATGCCGTTTTCGCCCAAGCTTTCGCGGATGTAGGAGAACAGCTGGTTCAGGGTGGTACGGCCGCCGACGGCGACGTTGTACACTTGATTGCGCGCTTCTTCTGTTTGAACGGTTGCTGCCAACAGGTTGGCCTGTACGGTGTTTTCGATGAAACAGAAGTCGCGGCTGGTTTCGCCGTCGCCATTGATGAATAAATCTTCATCTTTAATCATGGCGGAAGTCCACTTCGGAATCACTGCCGCGTAAGCGCCGTTCGGGTCTTGGCGTTTGCCGAATACGTTGAAGTAGCGCAGGCCGATGCAGTTGAAGCCGTAGGTGCGGGCAAAAACTTCGGCGTAGAGCTCGTTCACGTATTTGGTGACCGCGTAAGGCGACAACGGTTTGCCGATGCGGTCTTCCACTTTCGGCAGGCCGGGGTGGTCGCCGTAGGTGGAAGAGCTGGCAGCGTAAGTGAAGCTTTTCACTTGCGCGTCGCGTGCCGCTACCAACATATTCAGGAAGCCGTCGATATTGGCGCTGTTGGTGGTAATCGGATCGTTAATCGAGCGGGGTACCGAGCCCAAAGCCGCTTGGTGCAGCACATAGTCGGCACCTTGGCAGGCTTGGTGGCAGGTATCCACGTTGCGGATGTCACCTTCGATAAAGGTGAAGCGCGCCCACTGCTCGGGAGTTACTTCGCCTTTAACTTCGTCCAAGTTGTACTGGTGGCCGGTGGCGAAGTTGTCCAAACCGACAACGGTTTGATCCAATTTCAACAGTGTTTCCAACAGGTTGGAACCGATGAAGCCGGCAACACCGGTAATCAGCCATTTTTTCGGCTCGGCTTGCAATTGTTTTTGAATGGTTTCGTATGCGTTCATGAGTGCCATCCGTATTACAGTCGCAAGTCAGTTTGCTCAGGAGCAAACAGGTATTTCAGGTCATAGACAACGTGGGCGGGTTTACCCAGTTTGCGGATGGCATCGATGCCCATCTCTTTAAACTGTTTGTGTGCCACAGCCAAGATTACGCCGTCGTATTTGCCGTTTTCCAGTGAAGTAATCGGGGTGATACCGTATTCGTGTTCGGCTTCTTTCGGATCAATCCACGGATCGTAAACATCTACTTCGATATTGTATTCTTTCAATTCTTTGATGATGTCGACCACTTTGGTGTTGCGCAAATCAGGGCAGTTTTCTTTAAAGGTCAGGCCCAACAACAGAATTTTGGCACCATCCACTTGGATGCGTTTTTTCAGCAGTGATTTCACCAGTTGAGAAGACACGTAACCGCCCATGTTGTCGTTCAGGCGACGACCGGCCAGAATGATTTCCGGATGGTAGCCGATGCTTTGCGCTTTATGGGTGAGGTAATAGGGGTCTACACCGATACAGTGACCGCCAACCAAGCCCGGACGGAACGGCAGGAAGTTCCATTTGGTACCGGCTGCCAACAGTACGGCTTCGGTATCGATGTCCATTTTGTTGAAAATCACGGCCAATTCGTTGATCAGGGCGATGTTCAGGTCGCGCTGGGTGTTTTCAATCACTTTGGCGGCTTCGGCCACTTTGATGCTGCTGGCTTTGTGGGTGCCGACGGTGATGATTTCGTTGTACAGTTTGTCCACCACTTCGGCGATTTCAGGAGTAGAGCCTGAAGTCACTTTGCGGATGGTGGTTACGCGGTGTTCTTTGTCGCCCGGATTAATACGCTCGGGGCTGTAACCGGCAAAGAAGTCTTGGTTGAATTTCAGGCCAGATACTTTTTCCAGTACTGGTACGCAATCTTCTTCGGTAGCACCGGGGTAAACGGTAGATTCGTAAATAACGATGTCGCCTTTTTTCAGCACTTTACCGATGGTTTCAGAAGCTTTTACCAACGGAGTCAGATCCGGTTTTTTGTGTTCGTCGATCGGGGTCGGTACGGTTACGATGAAAACGTTACAGGCTTTCAAGTCGTCGAGGTTATACGAGTAGCTCAGGTGCTTGGCAGAAGCCAGCTCTTCGTCGTCTACTTCTAAAGTAGAGTCGTGGCCTTGTTTCAAGGCTTCAATACGGCCTTGATGGATGTCGAAGCCGACTACCGGGCGTTTTTTGCCGAATTCGACTGCCAGCGGCAGGCCAACATAGCCTAAGCCGATTACGGCTAATTTGATTTGTTCAGGTGTCATCATGGTTTTTACCAATCTTTATTTGTTTGATGAATAATGAGAAAGCTGTCGGCCGGTTTCAGAAATTGGGATGGGAAACCGGCGTCGGCGGGTTTTTGTCATCCTGCGTTGAATCAGGAATTCAATTCTTTTAACGTTTTGCCCAGTTGGTCTTTGGCAGACAACAAGGGGTTGCTAATCGGCCATTCGATGCCGACTGCCGGGTCGTTCCAAATCAGGCAGCCTTCGGCTTGCGGATTGTAGTAATCGGTGCATTTGTACTCGAAGTCGGCGATGTCGCTCAATACCACAAAACCGTGCGCCAAACCGGGCGGTACCCAAAACTGAGTTTTGTTTTCTTCGCTGAGGATTACA
>CALFOA010000382.1 GCA_937919795.1 uncultured Neisseria sp. | reverse complement strand
CGCGATTTGCTGCCGGTATTGGAGCAAGTGGCCAAAACCAGCCGCCCGCTGTTGATTATCGCTGAAGACGTAGAAGGCGAAGCGCTGGCCACTCTGGTGGTGAACAACATCCGCGGTATCCTGAAAACCGTGGCCGTGAAAGCCCCGGGCTTCGGCGACCGCCGCAAAGCCATGTTGCAAGACATCGCCATCCTCACCGGCGGTACCGTGATCGCCGAAGAAGTGGGTTTGACTTTGGAAAAAGCCACTTTGGAAGACTTGGGCCAAGCCAAACGCATCGAAGTGGGCAAAGAAAACACCACCATCATCGACGGTTTGGGCGACAAAGCCGCCGTAGATGCGCGCGTGAAAGAAATCCGCAGCCAAATCGAAACCGCTACCAGCGATTACGATAAAGAAAAACTGCAAGAGCGCGTGGCCAAATTGGCCGGCGGCGTGGCCGTGATCAAAGTAGGCGCGGCCACCGAAGTGGAAATGAAAGAGAAGAAAGACCGCGTAGACGACGCGCTGCACGCTACCCGTGCCGCCGTTGAAGAAGGCGTGGTGGCCGGTGGCGGCGTAGCGCTGCTGCGCGCCCGTGCTTCTCTGGGCAAAGTGGAAACTTCCAATGCCGACCAAGACGCCGGCGTACAAATCGTATTGCGCGCCATTGAGTCTCCGCTGCGTCAAATCGTAGCTAATGCCGGCGGCGAGCCTTCGGTTGTGGTGAACAAAGTGTTGGAAGGCCAAGGCAACTTCGGTTACAACGCCGGTAACGATTCTTACGGCGACATGATCGAAATGGGCGTATTGGATCCGGCTAAGGTTACCCGCTCTGCGCTGCAACACGCCGCTTCTATCGCCGGTTTGATGCTGACCACCGACTGTATGATTGCCGAAATCCCGGAAGACAAACCTGCTATGCCGGATATGGGCGGCATGGGTGGTATGGGCGGCATGGGCGGTATGATGTAATGCCTGTCTGAATGATAGATAGTCGCTGAACTTAACCATAACCACTTTCGTCATGCTCGGGCTTGACCCGAGTATCTTGCGTTTCAAGAAAATCGGGAGATGCTCGGTCAAGCCCGAGTATGACGAGGTGGTGGTTGAAGTGATTTGGCTATGCTTTAAAAGAAAAGACGCCTGCGGGCGTCTTTTTTTTGACCTCAAAACCGCCCGCAGTTATCATGCAGGCGCGTTTAATCAAATATTTAGGATGGTGATGGCTGCTGCTACCGTACAACAATTATTCCTGTTTTTCCTCGCCCTCAGCACGATTTTGCGGCTGTATCTCTCGTTTCGCCAGAGCAGGGCGGTGTTGAAACACCGTTCGCGCGTGCCCGCCGGTTTTGCCGAAGCAATTTCGCTGGAAGAGCATCAAAAGGCGGCGGATTACTCGCTGGCCGGCCAGCGTTTGGCGCGTTGGCAGATTTGGTTTGATACCTTGCTGATTCTGCTGTTTACCTACGGCGGCGGCCTCAATGTGCTGGCTGCTTTGTCGCTGCACGTTTCCGCCTCGCCGCTCACTCAAGGCGTGGCGCTGATGGTGTTGTTTATGCTGGCTAATATGTTGCTGGAACTGCCGATGACGGTTTGGCGCACCTTCGGCTTGGAAGCGCGTTTCGGATTTAACCGCACTACCTGGCCGGTTTTCCTGGCCGACCGCGCCAAAGGCCTGCTGCTTGGCGGCTTGATCGGCATTCCGTTTCTCTATGCAGTGATTTACCTGATGGGCATCGGCGGCGCGCTGTGGTGGCTGTGGGTATGGCTGCTGTGGCTGGGCTTTTCGCTGCTGCTGATGTGGGCGTTTCCGAAATGGATTGCGCCGCTGTTCAACCGCTTCGAGCCGCTGGAAGACGAAGGCCTGCGCCGCCGCATCGAAGCCTTGCTCGCGCGCACCGGCTTTAAAAGCGAAGGCGTGTTTGTCGCCGACGGCAGCAAGCGCTCCGGCCACGCCAACGCCTATTTCACCGGCTTGGGCGAGCATAAGCGGATTGTGTTTTTCGATACCTTGCTGAAAGACATGCAGCCGCAGGAAGTGGAAGCCATCCTCGCGCACGAACTCGGCCATTTCAAGCACAAGCATATCGTCAAACAAATGGCGGTCAGCTTCGCATTGGGCTTGCTGGTGTTGGCGGTATTGGGTTTCTTTATCCGCGAACCGGGTTTTTATCTCGGTTTGGGGGTAGACAGCGCCAGCCATGCAATGGCCTTACTGCTGTTTTTCCTGGTGTTGCCGGTGTTTACCTTCCCGTTTTCGCCTTTATCGGGCTGGATGTCGCGCCGCAACGAGTTTGAAGCCGACCGCTTCGCCGCCGCCGAATCTTCAGCCGACGACTTAATCAACGCCTTGGTGAAACTCTACCGCAGCAACGCCCGCAGTTTGGTGGGCGACAGCTGGTACTCGCGTTTTTATGACAGTCACCCCGGCGCGAGAGAGCGGATAGGGGCGTTGCAGCGGGCTGGGGGAGCGAGAGAATAAGGCGGAAACAGGCGTGCTGGGAGCGCGGGCGGCTCGCCCGCAATTTGCCCGTAGGGCAAACTCAGTAGCGTAACATTCAAAGATGGCTTGAATATCAAGCGTTTGATGCAAGCGTAGCCGCTTGCTTGCAGGCGAGCCGCCCGCGCTCCCAGCGTGTTTCATATAGACGGAAAAGCAAATGCCTGTCTGAAAACGAACGAAGTGAGTTTCTGCACAGCTAAAACGATTCTGCCAATTTTTGAAGGACTCAAGCATGCAACAACACATTAACTTTATCACTTTGGGCGTGGCCGATTTGGCCGCTTCCCGCCGCTTTTACCGCGAGGTTTTCGGCTGGCAGGAAACGGCAGACAGCAATGAAAACATCGCCTTTTTTCAAGCGGGCGGTGCGCTGTTGTTTGCTTTGTTCAACCGTGATGCGCTGGCGCACGACGCCGAATTGCCGGCAGTACACAGCAGCGGTTTCCCGCGCTTTACGCTGGCGCATAATGTCGGCAGCGAAGCGGAAGTGGATGCTTTGTTTGCCAAGATGGCCGCCAAACAAGTGAATATCGTCAAGCCGCCGCAGAAAGTATTTTGGGGCGGCTACAGCGGCTATATCGCCGATCTTGACGGTTTTTTATGGGAAATTGCGTATAACCCGTTTTTGGAGAAGCTGCGGGGATAGGGTGGTGCCTTGAAGGAAATTGAGTAAATTTCGTCATACTCGGGCTTGACCCGAGTATCTGTTGCTTACTTCAGAAAAGCGAGATACTCGGGTCAAGCCCGAGTATGACGTGAATTTTCAATGTTCAATGCCTGTCTGAAAGTTTTTTTTCAGACAGGCATTTTTACTGTGCTAACCGTTTAACGACTTCCTCACAAAAACGGATTATAAACCCGTTCATGGCCGATGGTGGTCATGCGGCCGTGGCCGGGGATCACGCGGGTGTCGTCGGGCAGTACCAACAGTTTGCTGCGGATATTGTCGATTAAATCCTGATGGTTGCTGCGCGGAAAGTCGGTGCGGCCGATGGTTTCGTAAAACAATACATCGCCGGCAATCAACAGCTTGGCCTCGGCACAATAAAACACCACATGGCCGGGGGTGTGGCCGGGGATGTGCAGCACTTCAAAGGTGTAGCCGCCTACTTTTAATTGCTCGCCCTCGGCCAGCCAGCGCTCGGGGGTAAAGGCGGGCGAGACGGGAAACTGGAATTCGGCGGTGCTTTTCGGCAAGGCTTGCAGCAGGTATTCGTCGTCGGGATGCGGGCCCAACACCGGCATAGACTGCGCTTGCGTGAGCGCGACTACGCCGCCGGCATGGTCGAGGTGGCCGTGGGTGAGCCAGATGGCTTGCGGCGAAACGCCGAGTGCTTGGGCTTCCTGCCAAAGAAAATCGCTGTCGCCGCCGACATCGGTAAACACCGCATCGCCGGTTTCGTCGTCCCACAATAAGGTGCAATTCTGGCGGAACGGGGTTACCGGCATAATCTGAAATTGGAGCGCCATATCAAATCCTGTGCTGCATCATCGTTGAGAAAAGGGGATAATGGGCGGGATTATAGTGAAATTGTTTTAGAATAGATACCGTTTGCCGCGGATGGATGCGCCGGAGGCGGCAGAAAATCAGGAATAAAAAATGACTTACCGTAAGGCCTTATCGGCCGTTGCTTTGTTGGGTGTGCTGGGCACCATCGGCTCGTTTGTGTTGCAATATATGTTTGGCATGAATCCTTGCCCGCTGTGCATTTTGCAGCGGGTGGCGATTATCGCCACCGGTTTGGCCGCTTTGTTGGCGCTGTTGCTGCCAACCGCCAAAAAAGGCGGCCGCCTGCTGGCTGCTTTGTGGGTGAGCCTGCCCGCCGCTTGGGGCTTGGGCGTGGCGGTGTATCAGTTGTGGCTGCAAAGCCTGCCGTTGAGTGACCGCCCCTCTTGCGGCGCGCCGTGGACCTTCCGCCTGCGCGATTGGCCGTTGTTCGACTGGTGGGAACCGGTGGTGCGCGGCTTCGGCGACTGCGGGGTCAGCGATTCGGTGCTGGGCGTGCCGCTGCCGGTATGGAGCGTGCTGATGTTTGGCGCGGTGTTGTTGTGGTTGTGGGTGATGTGGTTTAGATTGAGAGAGAAATAATATCGATGCCTGTCTGAAAGCGTTTCAGACAGGCATTTAGCTGTTGATCAAAAAGGAAAAACAATGAATCCGCTGAAATTCCCGCCTTTGCGTGCGCCGTTGAAATTTTATGCCGTGGTACCCGATGCCGCGTGGGTGGAACGCATGGTGAAAGCCGGTGCCGATACCGTGCAATTGCGTAATAAAACCTTGAGCGGCGAGGCCTTGCGCGAGGAAATCCGCCATTGCGTGGCGGCGGTGGCGGGCAGCGAAACTCAGCTGTTTATCAACGATTACTGGCGGGAAGCCATCGCCGAGGGCGCTTACGGTGTGCATCTGGGGCAGGAAGATATGGACAGCGCGGATTTGGCCGCCATCGCCGCCGCGGGTTTGCGTTTGGGCTTGAGCACCCATTCGGTGGACGAACTGGATCGCGCCTTGTCGGTGCATCCCAGCTATG
>CALFOA010000381.1 GCA_937919795.1 uncultured Neisseria sp. | reverse complement strand
TGAAAGTGTAAACCATGTCCTGAAGGTAAAATGTAAACTATGTTTAGGTTGTACCCAGGGAACAAACCGAAGGTTTGTCTCTTTACCCATTCCGTGCCCCCTGAACATCCCCCTTTCAGACAGGCCTTTCATCCCATCATGCCTGTCTGAAAAAACCAAGGAACCCATCCCATGAAAAAAACACTACTCACCGCCCTTTTACTCACTACCCTATCCAGCGCCTACGCCCAGCGCATTGTCGCGCTGTCGCCCGATGTGGCCGATATTGCGGTGGCACTCGGCGCCGCCAACGAAATCGTGGCCCGCGATCAGACCAACCAAAACCCCGCGCTGAAAAGCAAGGCCAGCATCGGCATCTACCGCCAGCTCACTGCTGAGCCGATTATCGCCGCCAAGCCTGATTTGGCGGTCGGTTCTTGGATGGTGCAGCCCGCCAGTATTTATGGCCGTCTGAAAAGCGCCGGCATCAATGCGGTGAACATCGCACCGGATGACAGCATCGCCGCCTATCCGCAAAGCATCCGCACCTTGGGCAAACTGATCAACAAAAGCGCCCAAGCCGATGCCTTGGCCAATCAATGGCAGGCCGATATGAAACAGCAGCCCGCCACCGGCAAACGCTATCTGTTCAGCTACGACGGCCGTATCGCCGCCGGTAAAAATACTGCGGCCGACGAATTAATCCGCCGCGCCGGCGGCATCAACGCCGCCGGCCATATCGACGGCATGAAACCGCTCAACCGCGAAGCCTGGTTGGCCGCCAAGCCCGATGTGATCATCATCGCCGACCACAACAGCAAAGTTACCGGCGGTGCCAAAGTCTTCGCCGCCCGCCCCGAAGTTGCCGGCAGCAATGCCGCCAAACAGGGCAAAATTTATTTCTGGCCGGCCAACGATATGTTCCGCTACGGCTTAGATACGCCGCAGGTGGTGCGTAAATTGAACGGTTTGGCGAAATAAGTAATGCTTATCTGAATGCCCTCTGGGAGCGCGGGCGGCTCGCCCGCATTGGCCGCTACGGCCAACTAAGTAAAATTTCGGTATCGTTTTAATGCAAGCGTACCGCTTGCCTGCGGACGAGCCGTCCGCGCTCCCAGCGTATGCCTGTCTGAAAAACACATTGCCCCCCATACGGCCGACCACTTTTCTAAACCACATGAAACCGCTCACATTTACCCTATCCCTTCTGCTCACCGCCGCGCTGATTTGGTTTTGCGCCGGCATCGGTTTCGGCGAATGGCAGATGCCGCACCAAATGGACGAAACCGTACAAGCCATCCGCCTGCCACGGGTGTTCACCGCCTTATTGGTCGGCGCGGCGCTGGCGGCGGCCGGTGCGGCTTTGCAGGCTTTGTTCGACAACCCGCTGGCCGACCCCTGCTTAATCGGCACCTCCGGCGGCGCAGCCTTGGGGGTGATCATCGTACTGGCTTTCGGCATCGGCAGCATAGGCGTGCCGCTGGCCGCTTTTGTCGGTGCGCTGGCGGTATGCCTGCTGATTCTGACGGCACATAAACTGTTTGGCGGCGGCACGCTCGGCTTGCTGGTGTTGGGTTTTGTGTTAAGCGCCTTTTCAGCCGCGCTGGTGAGTCTGATTTTATTTTTGTCGGACGACTTGGTATTGCGCAGCGCCACCACTTGGCTGTCCGGTAGCTTGGCCGAAGCCGGTTTTACCTCGCCCTTATACGCGGCGGGCGTGATGCTGGCGGGCTTGCTGTTGCTGGTAGCGGTGGGCAAAAAACTCGATATCCTGATGCTGGGCGATGAAACCGCCGTGAGCATGGGCATTTCGGTGCAACGGGTGCGGGTACAGACCGTGGTCGGTGCCGCGCTGCTTACCGGCGCGGCGGTGTCGATGTCGGGCATCATCGGCTTTCTCGGCATGATGGTACCCAATGTGATGGCACAAACCGCAGGCGGGCGACGCAGCAAACTGATTATCTTGTCTGCCTGGTTCGGCGCCTTATTTCTATTGGCAGTAGACAGCGCAGCACGCTGGTTTACTTATCCGGTAGACGTACCGGCGGGCATTGTGATTGCCCTATTGGGCGGGCCGTTTTTTATCTGGTTGTTTTTGCGGCCGCTGCGCGGGCATTAATGCCTGTCTGAAACATATCTTCAGGGGCAAACATTCATACAAACCTACGGTTTGTTGCCCTCTCCCTAACCCTCCCCCACGGGGGAGGGAATCAAGTTACTGATGAGCCAACCCAATTTGGAGATTTCGGCAATTCGTTCCCTCCCCTGTGGGGGAGGGTTAGGGAGAGAGCAGTAAGCCGACAGGCTTACCTCTATCCAACCTCAATAACACTAACCTCATGACCTCCACCTCTTTCCACATCCGCAACCTGAGCGTCCACAGCCGCAGCAAAACCCTGCTTACGGTTGACGAACTCGCCATTCCACATGGCTGCCATACCGCCATCATCGGCCCCAACGGCGCGGGCAAATCCACTTTGCTGAAAGCCTTAATCGGCCAAACCGGCAAAGGGCAAATCGAACTGTTCGGCCAAGCCGTCGCCCCGCAGTTGAAACAGGGCAAGGTGGCTTGGGTCGGGCAACACGGCCGCTACCAACTGCCGCTTACCGTGCGCGAATACATTGAACTAAGCCGCCCCACCGGCGGCTGGCCGTTGCATTCCAGCCCCACGGCCTCACCTGAAGCCGATGCGCTGCTGGACTATTTCGACCTCGCCGACTTGGCCGACAAACGCATCCAAACCCTTTCCGGCGGCGAGCAGCAACGCGCCAACATCATCCGCGCACTGTTGCAGCACGCGCCGCTGTTGCTGCTGGATGAACCGTGCAACCACCTCGACATCCGCCACCAGCACAGCTTGATGCAAT
>CALFOA010000380.1 GCA_937919795.1 uncultured Neisseria sp. | reverse complement strand
ATCGTTCTCTTTGAGCTAAAGCGAGATAACGCCGTATCAGTTTTTTAGTGCTTTCTCTATAGTTTTCAGACAGGCATTGAGTTAACCCAAATGCCTGTCTGAAAACATTGTGTGAAGATTAACGATACAAACGCTGTACGCAAGCGGTTACCGTGCGGGCAGTAACATTGGCAATCGCCTGAGTGCGGGTGGAAGTATTCACCATCTGCATCATGTCGTTGGCGGAAAGTTGTTGCACCGCCTCTTCGCTGGCGCAGCCGCAGATTTTGTCTTCCCATTCACGCTGCTTCTCGGCAGTCATCGCCAAGGCCACCACACGCCATTCGTTGCGGTTACCCAATTCGGTGCGGCATTGGTTGTCCACCGCCATTTTCACCATCGAATTTACGCCCAAACCACCGGCATTGCCGCTGCTGTTACCGCTACCGCCAAACATACCGTCCATTCCACCGCCGGCACAAGCGCTCAGCAATACGGAAAGAGATAAAGTTGCCAAAATACGTTTCATGATGATCCTCTGTTCAAATCGATTCATTTGATGAAAAAATAGAGCTACCGGCCATTCAAGCACCGGCACTCCGAATACGTTCCAGATAGCGTTCACGGAAATCTGCGCCAATCTCGCGCACCGCGCGGCAGGGCGAACCCATGGCCAAAGTGTTGGCCGGAATATTTTTGGTGACCACACTACCGGCCGCAATCACGCAGTTATCGCCGATGGTCACGCCGCCCAACACAATGCTCTGCGCCCCTATCCACACATTATTGCCAATCACAATCGGCTGAGCATCTTCCCAGCCCTCGTTGCGCAGACCGGCATCCAGCGGATGGCCGACCGTATACAAGCCCACATTCGGCGCCAACAGCACATTATCGCCGATTTTCACCCCGCCCGCATCCAATATGGTGCAGTTGAAGTTGGTATAAAAATGGTCGCCTACCTCGATATAAGTACCGTAATCGCAATAAAACGGCTGGGTTACAAACACATTTTTGCCCGCCTTACCCAATAATTCGCGGATGATGCGGTCGCGCTCGGCCATATCGCTGGGGCGGGTAACAACATTATAGTCGTGCAACAACTCTTTCGCTCGCTCGCGCTCAACATTTAAAGCAGGATCATTCGGTTTATGCGGCAAACCCGCCAGCATTTTTTCTATTTCACTCATCATCACCGCATCTCCCGCTAAAAAACGGCTATTGTACAACATCAGAGCACCGCCGACACTATTTCTACTGCATATCGTTTCGCGTTCAATACACGATATAATAAGCACTCAAATGCCTGTCTGAAAAACCGAGAAAGCAACCGCCATGTCCGACCTGTTTGCCCGCCAGCCCGACGCCCCGCTCGCCGAACGCCTGCGCCCGAAAAACTTAGACGAAGTGATCGGCCAGCAGCATTTAATCGGCGCAGGCAAACCGCTGCGGGTGGCGCTGGAAGGCGGCAAACCGCACTCCATGTTGCTGTGGGGGCCGCCGGGGGTGGGCAAAACCACCTTGGCACGGATTCTGGCGCAAAGTTTCAACGCCCAATTTCTCCCCGTTTCCGCCGTCTTTTCCGGCGTAAAAGACATCCGCGAAGCCATCGACAAAGCCGAAATCGCGCTGCAACAAGGTCGCGCCACCATTTTGTTTGTCGATGAAGTACACCGCTTCAACAAAGCCCAGCAAGACGCTTTTCTACCCCATGTAGAAAGCGGCTTGCTCACCTTTATCGGCGCCACCACCGAAAACCCCTCGTTTGAAGTCAATCCCGCCCTACTCAGCCGCGCCCAAGTTTATGTGTTGCAATCGCTGAACGAAGCCGATATGCAGGCGCTGATCAACAAAGTATTGGCCTTGCCCGAATACACCGACTTTAAAATTGACGACGACGCGCGCGAATTATTGTGCAACACCGCCGACGGCGACGGCCGCAGAATGCTGAATTTATTGGAACAATTACTGCGCGCTGCCGAAACCCGCGGCCTGAAAACCTTAACGGCCGCATTTCTGGCCGACAGCCTCGGCGCACAAATCCGCCGTTTCGATAAAGGCGGCGAAAGTTTCTACAACCAAATTTCCGCCCTGCACAAATCCGTACGCGGCTCCCACCCCAACGCCGCGCTGTATTGGTTTTGCCGTATGCTCGACGGCGGTGCCGACCCGCGCTACCTCGCCCGTCGCATCATCCGCATGGCCTGGGAAGACATCGGCCTAGCCGACCCGCGCGCCATGCAGATGGCCAACGAAGCTGCCGCCACTTACGAACGTTTGGGTTCACCCGAAGGCGAGTTGGCATTGGCGCAAGCCGTACTTTATTTGGCCTCTGCCGCCAAATCCAACGCCGGTTACATGGCCTACAACCAAATGCGCGATTTTGTGAAACACAACGCCAGCGACGAAGTACCCGTCCACCTGCGCAACGCCCCCACCAAGCTCATGAAAGAATTAGGCTACGGCCGCGAATACCGCTACGCCCACGACGAACCGAACGCCTACGCCGCCGGTGAAAGCTATATGCCCGACGGCTTGGCCGAACCCGAGTTTTACCAACCGGTACCGCGCGGGCTGGAAATCAAAATCGGCGAAAAATTGGCTTGGTTAAAGCAATTGGATGATGCGGCAGAAGAATAACCGCGAACGTCTGCCGCTCAATATGCCTGTCTGAAAAACCAATGCAATCGGGCAAACCACACAAAAACGAGCTGATGGTGCCTAAAACACCATCAGCCCGTTTTTAGTATTTACCTATTTCAAATCTCGTAAGCCTCAACCGAACCCGAATTCTGATACAGCGTAAACAGCGGCACCCCTTTTTCACGGATGCGTTCGCCGCCCGGCAAATCGGTAAATTCCAAAATCGCCGCCGCTTCAACAATGTCGCCGCCCAGTTTGCGGATCAACTCAAAACCCGCCTGCATGGTACCGCCGGTAGCCACCAAATCGTCCACCAACAACACCCGCGCGCCTTTTTGCACCGCATCGGTATGGATCTCCACCGTTGCCTCGCCGTATTCCAGCGCGTAGCTTTGCGACAGCGTTTCAAACGGCAGCTTGCCTTTTTTACGGATGGGCACAAAACCCACGTTCAATTGATAAGCCAGCGCGGCGCCGATGATAAAACCGCGCGCATCCAAGCCGGCGACCACATCGATTTTCTGGTTCATATAACGGTAAACCAACAAATCCACCAACAGGCGGAAATACTGGGGGCTTTGCAAAACCGGCGTAATGTCGTGAAACAAAATACCTTCTTTCGGCCAATGGGGGACTTTGCGGATTTTTGCCGCCAAGTTTTCCACGCCCATTACATCCGGATGGGTCAGCATCATAGATTTATCCTCGTAATAATCAAGTTTTCGCTTATTGTAACAAAATTCGCCTAGGCTGATGTATGCCTGTCTGAAAGAAAAGCCATCCCCTTTTTCAAACAAGCTCTAATACCGCCGTACCGCCCGTTTTTAATTGTCGCCACTTGTCTCTATACGGTATAATTCTTTGTATTTTCCTACCGGCGCGACTCCCATGAAAACCACCAAACCAGGCAGTATCTTCATTATTTCAGCCGCTTCCGGCACCGGTAAGACCACGCTGGTTTCCCGCGTGATTGCCAATCATCCTGAAATCCGGGTTTCCGTTTCTCATACCACCCGTGCCCCGCGCGGCGGTGAAATACCCGGCCAGCATTATCACTTCATCGACCCGACCAAATTCGAGCAACTGATTAGCGAAGGTGCCTTTCTGGAATACGCCATGGTATACGGCAATTACTACGGCACCAGCATCGAAGGCGTGAAAATGCTGCAAGACAGCGGTTTTGATGTGATTTTGGAAATCGATGTACAAGGTGCTCAACAAGTGCGCCGTAACCTACCGGAAGCAGTCGGCATTTTTATTCTGCCGCCCTCTTTCCAAGTTTTGGCCGAGCGTTTACACGGCCGAGGTACCGATGAACCCGAAGTCATCGAAAAACGCCTCAATAAAGCACGCAGCGAAATCGAACAATCCCTGCTGTTTGACTATGTGGTGGTGAACGACGACTTGGTGCAAGCCGAGATGGATTTAGTGCACATCATCAAATCTCATCGACTGACTCAACCGCAGCAACAGCGTTTTATCGAAAACCTGTTGGAAAATTCTTAAAAAGCAGCGACAATAACACTCTATTTATATATTTCTATCTATTCAACCAGAAAGACAACCCACATGGCACGTATCACCGTAGAAGATTGCGTCAGCAAGATCCCTAACCACTTCGACCTTACCTTAACCGCCGCCCGTCGCGCGCGCCAGCTTGAAAACGGCACTTCTCCTTTAGTGGACGATGTCCGCAACAACAAGCCCACCGTTACCGCGCTGCGCGAAATTGCTGCCGGCCAAATTACCGCTGAAATCCTCAAGCGCAATAAATAAGCACCTCCATGCCTGCGCCACAGCCTACCGCACCTTATGATCCGTTAACCGCAGAAGCCCGCACGCTGCTGTTTATTACGGCTTCCTATCTGAACGAGGAAGAACTCGCCCAGTTGGAAAAAGCGTGCGCCTATGCTTTTCATGCGCACGACGGTCAAACCCGCAAAAGCGGCGAACCCTACATCACCCACCCCATTGCGGTGACCACCGAGCTCGCCAAATGGCACATGGATATCCAAACCCTCAGCGCCGGCCTGATGCACGATGTACTGGAAGACACCGGCACCAGCAAAGTCGAGTTGGCCGCCGAGTTTGGCGAAACCATTGCCGATATGGTAGATGGCCTCTCCAAACTGGAAAAACTCGAATACAACGACCAGGCCGAACATCAGGCCGAAAGTTTCCGCAAACTGATTTTAGCGATGACCCGCGATGTGCGCGTCATCATCGTTAAACTTTCCGACCGCCTGCACAATATGCGCACACTAGGTTCAATGCGCATCGAAAAACGCCGTCGCATCGCACAGGAAACCTTGGAAATTTATGCACCGATTGCCAACCGCATCGGCCTGAACAACGCCTTTCGCGAACTGCAAGATTTATCTTTCCAAAATATCCACCCCGGCCGCTACAACACCTTGCAAAAAGCGATGAATTCGTTTCGCCGCAACCGTCGCGATGTGGTAGGTAAAGTATTAAGCGCCTTCAGCCAGCGTCTGGTCAGCGCCAATATCGAAGCGCAAATCAAAGGCCGCGAAAAAAATCTGTACAGCATTTATCAAAAAATGCAGGCCAAAAACCTGCGTTTCGCCGAAGTCATGGATATTTACGGCTTCCGCGTGATTGTGAACAGCATCCCCGCCTGTTATGCCGCGCTCGGTGCACTGCACAATCTCTACAAACCCAAGCCCGGCAAAATCAAAGATTACATCGCCATCCCGAAAAGTAACGGCTATCAAAGCCTGCATACCACCCTCACCGGCCCCTACGGCTTGCCGATTGAAGTACAAATCCGCACCCGTGATATGGATGCGGTCGCCGAAGGCGGCGTCGCCAGCCACTGGGCATATAAATCCGGCGACGACAAACTCGACCAAGCCACCGTCAACACCAACAAATGGCTGCAAAGTATTCTCGATTTGCAGGCACGCAGCGCCAATGCCATCGAGTTTCTCGAACACGTTAAAGTCGATTTATTCCCCAGCGAAGTTTATATCTTCACCCCAAAAGGCAAAATTTTGGTGTTGCCCGAAGGTTCCACCCCAATTGATTTTGCCTACGCCGTTCACACCGATGTCGGCCACCGTACCGTTGGTGCACGCATCAACAACACCATGATGCCGTTGCGCACCAAATTAAAAACCGGCGACACCGTCGAAGTCATCACCTCCGAGCAAGCCCGCCCCAATGCCGCTTGGCTCAACTTCGCCGTTTCCAGCCGCGCCCGCAGCGCCATCCGCAGCTACATCAAAACCATGAACAGGCAGGACGCCATCGAATTGGGAGAAAACCTGTTGCAAAAAGCCCTATCCAGCCTGCTGCCGAAAGACGTACTCCTGTCTGAAGAATTAAAAGAAGCTTATCTTGCCGATTTGAACAACAAACAAACCAGCTTCGAAGAAGTGTTATACAGCGTCGGCATCGGCCATACCCTACCCGCCTCCGTTGCCATGCACATCGCCAACTTGGCCGGCGAACACTTCGGCGGCGAAGTCAAACTCAGCCCGATTAAAATCAGCGGCAACGAAACCGGCCGCGTCCACCTCGGCCAATGCTGCAACCCGATACCGGGCGATGCCATCCGCGCCGTCATCATCAAAGATCAGGGCATGATCATCCACCGCGACACCTGCCCCAACCTTTTAAAAAGCGACCCCGACCAACAACTCGATGCCAACTGGGATGCCATCCACAGCGACGCCAGCTACCGTACCAGCCTATTGGTCGCCGCCCAAGACGGCCACGGCCTGTTGGCCGCGATGGCACAAGCCATGTCCGGCGAAGGCGCCGATATCGAAGCCGTCGACACCCCCTCACAAAGCCAATCCGGTACCGAAGGCTTTATCGAATTCAAATTCCGTATCAAAACCAAAGACCTCGCCCAACTCAACCGCATTATCCATGCCTTGCACAGCATTTCATCGGTACGCAGGGTAACTAGGGTTTGAGTTTGGTTTAAACTTTGCTCTGTTTGATTGGATTAAAAATGCCTGTCTGAAAGTTTTTTTCAGACAGGCATTTATATACACAGCTTCCTCTCTCATCTCGTAGTGCTACAATCTGATTAAGGCGCACCAGACTCTGCCAGCAGTTGTAGCTTCCTCTCTCATCTCGTAGTGCTACAATGTGAATGGCAATTAATCAACGATAACCCCAGTTGTAGCTTCCTCTCTCATCTCGTAGTGCTACAATAAAGACATGGATGCCTGCAGCGGGTCGCAAGTTGTAGCTTCCTCTCTCATCTCGTAGTGCTACAATTACCCGGCTTGAAACTGTACAATAATTTCAGTTGTAGCTTCCTCTCTCATCTCGTAGTGCTACAATATTTCCAAAGCAGCACGGCAGGTGGCGGTTGTTGTAGCTTCCTCTCTCATCTCGTAGTGCTACAATTTACCGTGAGCTAGAAGCCTGCCGGTGAACGTTGTAGCTTCCTCTCTCATCTCGTAGTGCTACAATAATCAAAACGCTGCGCCACTTATACCAAAGGTTGTAGCTTCCTCTCTCATCTCGTAGTGCTACAATTATCTCATCAAGCTCCCAGTATGAGATTACGTTGTAGCTTCCTCTCTCATCTCGTAGTGCTACAATCGGCGGCTGTGCCTACAGAGGAGTATGATGGTTGTAGCTTCCTCTCTCATCTCGTAGTGCTACAATGGTGCGTACGCGCGCTATCAGTTTAATAATGTTGTAGCTTCCTCTCTCATCTCGTAGTGCTACAATTTTGATGGCTTGTTTATTACT
>CALFOA010000379.1 GCA_937919795.1 uncultured Neisseria sp. | reverse complement strand
TCAAAACCCAACAACATTAGCAACAGGCCGATGCAAGCGCCGGTGAACGACACCAGCGCCGAGCCCAAAATGGCGGCGCGGCGACCAAACTTATCCGATAACTTCGCCACTGGCAATTGCACCGCAAAACCGCCTACCATCGCCACCATCAGAAAAAATGAAATCTGTTTTACATCAAACCTTTGGCTCAATAAAAATACCGAAGACATGGTAAAAAAACCATTTACCAGCAAACCGCTGATAAAGCTGGCCACCAAGGCCAAGGGCGTAATTGAAAACAACCGTGGCAGGCTGATGCGCTGGCGTGGCGGCAAATTTGGGCCCCGCATACGGGTCAAACCCACCGGCAACATCGCCGCCATCACCAAAATCGCGGCCAGCGTAAAAATATCGTGGCTGGAAAGATTGAGCGTCAACAGCGCGATACCGCCGGTAAACGCGACGTAATACACCACATTATAAAACGCCAACACCCGCGCCCGCGCCGTTGCCGCGCTCTGCTCGGCAAACCAGCTCTCTACAATCATCAACAGGCTGTAATAACAAAAGCCCAACACTACCCGCAAGATACCCCACGCCCACAGATTGTCGGTCATCATGTGACCCAGCGCCGCCATTGCGAACACCGCGCCAAATACGCTGAAACCGCGGATATGCCCCACCCCCGACACCACCCGGTGCGCCGCGATGGCACTGAAAACCGCGCCGACAAAAAATGCCGCATTCAATGCGCCGATGGCGGTGTTGTTCACCCCCATCTTCGAGAGCTCCACACCCGCTGAGTTCAGAAACAGACCGAAACCGGCAAACAGGAAGAAAACGGAAAAAAACAGTGAGTAAAACTTATTCGATTGCTTGGTCATCAAGCGCATCCATGAGGAAAAAATAAACAAAGCCGCGCAACCGATCCGGGCTGCGCGGGGAATCTTGTGTTGCCGCCTAACTGTACATTTAGTTGGGTTAGCAAACAGGAAAAATTATACCATTGATATAGTCACCGCCGTTAAGCAAATCACCAAATAATGCCTGTCTGAACAAACCTCTATCGTGATTGTGCAACAACCGTTTCAGACAGGCATATTTATACGTCCTAAAAAACCAAATGCCTGTCTGAAAACCCTAAAAGCTTTCAGACAGGCATTCTTAACAGCAGAAAACATCACTACACATAATCGCGTGTTTCGCCTTTACCGTCGATATTATCGGCGCAGCGGGCGCAGATGGTTTCGTGGCCGGCAACCGAGCCGATGTCGTCGGTGTAATGCCAGCAGCGTTCACACTTCTCGCCGCCACTCACCACCACCTCAGCACCCAATTCCTCACCTTCCACCACTTCGGCTTTCGACACCAACAGCGCAAAGCGCAATTCGTCGCCCAAAGCTTTCAGGTAATCGGCGATTTCCGCCGGTGCAGTAATGCGTACTTCGGCTTGTAAAGAAGAGCCTACCGATTTATCGGCACGCAGCGGTTCAATCGCGGCGGTCACCGCATTACGCGCCTCGCGCACCGCCTGCCATTTCTCCACCAGCGCCGCTTCGCTTTCCGGGTGCATGCTCGGGAAATCGTGCAGGGTGTGGAACAGCACGCTGTCTTCCTCGCCGCCGCCAATCAAATCCCACGCTTCTTCGGCGGTGAAACACAAAATCGGCGACATCAGCAACACCAGGCTGCGAGTGATGTGGTACAGCGCGGTTTGCGCACTGCGGCGGGCATGGCTATTGGCCTTGGTGGTGTAGAGACGGTCTTTCAGAATATCCAGATAGAACGCACCCAAATCTTCCGAGCAGAAATTCACGATGTCTTGCACCGCAAAGTGGAAGGCATAGCGCGGATAATAATCGCCCGCCAGTTTTTCCTGCAAATGGCGTGCCAGTACCAGCGCATAGCGGTCGATTTCCACCATATCGGCCTGCGGCACCGCGTTTTCCAGCGGATCAAAATCGCTGAGGTTGGCCAGCAGGAAGCGCAAAGTGTTGCGCAAACGGCGGTAGCTTTCGGTAACCCGTTTCAGAATCTCTTTCGAAATCGCCAACTCGCCGGAATAATCGGTGGCTGCCGTCCACAAGCGCAGAATATCGGCGCCAAATTCGTTGTACACCTCTTGCGGCGCCACCACATTGCCGATTGATTTCGACATCTTGCGGCCGTTTTGATCGACCACAAAACCGTGAGTGAGCAACTGTTTATACGGCGCACGACCCAAAGTCGCGCAGCCGGTGAGCATGGAGGATTGGAACCAGCCGCGGTGTTGGTCGCTGCCTTCCAGATACAGATCTGCCGGCCAAGCCAATTCTTCGCGCTGTTTCAATACCGAGAAATGGGTGGAGCCGGAATCGAACCACACATCCATGGTGTCGGTGAGCTTATCGTATTGTTCGCAGTCTTCCGCGCTCAACAACTCGCTTTTATCCAGCGCAAACCACGCTTCAATGCCTTTTTCTTCAATGCGTTGCGCCACTTTTTCCAGCAATTCGGCGGAATTGGGATGCAATTCGCCGGTTTCTTTGTGCGCAAAAAAGGTCATCGGTGTGCCCCAGAAACGCTGGCGGGAAACCACCCAATCCGGGCGGCCTTCAATCATCGCCTGCAAGCGGGCGCGACCCCAAGCAGGGAAGAATTCGGTGTCATCCACCGCTTTTAAAGCATTGTTGCGCAAGGTTTTGCCGTTGGTGCCCGCCTTATCCATGCCGATAAACCATTGGCCGGTGGCGCGGTAAATCAGCGGTGTTTTGTGGCGCCAGCAATGCGCGTAACTGTGTTCGATTTTCTGATTGGCCAGCAAACGGCTGTTTTCAGACAGCCATTCGATGATTACCGGATTGGCTTCCCACACAGTTAAACCGGCCACACGCGGCACTTCGGCGATGTAGCGGCCTTCAGCGTTCACCGGATTGTACAACTCAATACCGTATTGTTTGCACACAATAAAGTCTTCCAAACCGTGCGCCGGCGCGGTGTGCACCAAGCCGGTACCGGCATCGGTGGTAACGTGGTCGCCGTTGAGCATTTGAATCTCGCGCTCAATAAACGGATGCTGCAAACGCAGGTTTTCCAGCTTAGCGCCGCTGGTTTCGGCCAATACTTTGGTTTCACCTTCCGCAAACGCGTAGCGTTTCAGCGCCTCTTCCGCCAACTCTTTCGCCAACACCAACGCGCCTTTAGGCGTTTCGATGAGTTGATACACCACATCGGCACCGGTCGAAATGGCTTGGCTCGCCGGCAGCGTCCATGGCGTGGTGGTCCAAATTACGGCAAACGCTTCGCCGGCCAATTCAGACAGGCCAAACGCTTTCGCCAGCGCGGCATTGTCTTGAAAACGGTAAGCCACATCAATCGCGGGCGACACTTTATCCTTATATTCCACTTCCGCTTCGGCCAGCGAAGAGCCGCAATCCAAGCAGAACTGCACCGGCTTGGCACCGCGGTACAAATAACCGGCCTGATAAATCTCACCCAGCGTGCGCACGGTATCGGCTTCGGTTTTGAAGTTCATGGTCAGGTAAGGATTGTCCCAATCACCCAACACACCCAAGCGGATAAAATCGCGTTTTTGCTTGGCAATCTGCTCGGTGGCATATTCGCGGCACAGCTCGCGAAAGCGCGCCATCGGCATATCTTTACCGTGCAGTTTTTCCACCATCACTTCAATCGGCAGGCCGTGGCAGTCCCAACCCGGCACATAAGGCGCATCAAAGCCCGCCAGCGTTTTGCTGCGCACGATGATGTCTTTCAGGATTTTATTGACCGCATGACCAATATGAATATCGCCGTTGGCATAGGGCGGGCCGTCGTGCAGAATAAATTTCGGCCGGCCGGCGGCTTTCTGGCGCAGCTTTTGGTAGCGTTTTTGCTCGTACCAGCTTTTCAGCCAAGCAGGCTCGCGCTTGGCCAAGTCGCCGCGCATCGGAAACGGGGTATCGAGAAGATTGACGGTTTGTCGGTAGTCGGTCATGGTCGGAACTCTGAGGGAGACGGGAGCGTCTCGTTGTAAGGATAAAACGCCTTAATTCTATAAGGCTTTTGGTTATTTGTAAAAGAAGAAGCGGTGTAGATTTTCAGCTTTGCGCCGACCAGCTTCGCGCCGCATCCATATCCTGCCAAATTTGTGTCTGCAAAGCCTGTAAACTGTTGAATTTCACTTCATCGCGCAGCTTGTGCAAAAAGGATACCCGAATGCGTTCACCGTAAAGCTGGCCGTCGAAATCAAATAGATGTACTTCCAGTTTTTGCGAACAGCTGTCGCTCACCGTAACATTGCGGCCGAAGCTGGCGACACCGCGGCGGCGGCCGAACGAGCCTTCGGCTTCTACCACAAACACACCGTTTAACGCATAGTGGTGCGACGGCAAATGAATATTGGCGGTCGGGCTACCCAAGGTACGCCCCAGCTTGGCACCGTGCTTCACATGGCCGCTCAAAGCATAGGGATGGCCGAGCAAACCTGTGGCATAATCAATCCGCCCTTCATTCAAGGCTTTACGCACGGCGGTACTGGATGCCCGCTCGTTGGCCACCATCACACTCGGCGTAGACTCGGTAACCATATCTTGCTGCTGTTGCAACAGCGAAAAATCACCCGCCCTGCCCGCGCCAAAACGGAAATCGTCGCCCACCAGTAAATAGCGTGTATTTAAGTAGCCGCGCAATAAATGATCGATAAAGGCTTGCGCGCCCATATCGGCAAACTTTTGATTGAAACGCAGCACCAACACGCCGTCCAAACAACCGGTTGCACGCAACAGATTCAGTTTATCGCGCAACGGGCTTAAGCGATAAGGTTGGGTTTTCCCTGCCTTTTTGGCAAAAAATTCCGGCGGCTGCGGCTCGAACACAATGGCCAGCGCTGGCAAACCACGGCTGTCGGCCTCCTGCCGCAAGCGCTGCAGGATGTGCCGGTGCCCCAGATGCACGCCGTCGAAATTGCCTATGGTCACCGCCGCGCCTTGCGGCAGGTCGGGTTTGCGGCTCAAACCGAACCAAATATCCATTATCTGTCTTGTTAAGCGAAAATAAACGCGTATTGTAAACCTTATAAGCCCTTCAATAAAGCAATGCCTGTCTGAAAGTTTCTATAGCGAAAGCAATAAAGAATTGATACAAGGCAGTGAACCGCAGACAGTACAGATAGTACGACTAGGCGAGATAACGCCGTATCAGTTTTTAGTGCTTTCGCTATACTCGGTTGAATCAACTATCCGCCCAAATGCCGCGTTGCCAATGTAAAAACTGAAAATTAAAAATTTCAATTCTGCCGCTATTCTTGTAAAATAGCAGATTACATTTTTCCCGCATTTGTTAACAGTCACTGCATTTTTAACAAACACATTTAAAGCCATTCCTTATGAGTTTCCGTTTCGACATTATCTACGAATACCGCGAAATGTTCGTCTATGGCGCCCTGATGACGCTCGGCCTCACCGCCGCGTCTACTTTGGGCGGCACCATACTCGGCCTGATCGGCGCATTGGCGCGTATCATCCGGTTCGAAAAAGGCGGGCTGCCGCTCAAAATGCTGGCCTGGCTGATACGCAATATTTCTTTGCTTTATGTAACCGTTTTCCGCGGTACCCCCTTGTTTGTACAGATCTTTATCTGGTACTTCATTTGGGCAGTGGCGTTGATCAATCCGGTAGACGGCTGGCTGATCAGCGGTGATTTGGCGGTAGAACTGCGCCGCAACTATGGTGCGATTATTGCAGGCACGCTGGCACTTACCGTCAACGCCGGTGCCTACATTACCGAAATTTTCCGCGCCGGTATCCAGTCTATCGACAAAGGCCAGATCGAAGCCGCCCGCTCACTGGGCTTAAGCTACCCGCAAGCCATGCGCTATGTGATTCTGCCGCAAGCCTTCCGCCGCATGCTGCCGCCGTTGGCCAACGAATTTATCACCCTGCTGAAAGACAGCTCGCTGCTTTCCGCCATCGCAGTGGCCGAATTGGCTTATGTACAACGCACCATTTCCGGCCGCTATTCGGTTTATGAAGAACCGCTCTACACCATCGCACTGATTTATTTGGTGATGACCATAGGCTTAAGCTGGTTTTTCTCTTGGCTGGAAAAGCGTTACAGCCTCAACCGCCGTTAAGGATAGTCAAAATAAACAAGCCGCCGGATATTTTCCGGCGGCTTTTATTATGATGGTTTTCAGACAGGCATTTGCTGGGAGCGCGGGCGGCTCGCCCGCATTTGCCTGTAGGGTAAACTAATCAGTAGTTTACATTTGATGGCTCCCAAAACTGAATGAAGATCGGAAGAGCACACGTCTGAACTCCAGTCACACTT
>CALFOA010000378.1 GCA_937919795.1 uncultured Neisseria sp. | reverse complement strand
GTATTTTCATGACTTCTTTGCCACTCTGAAAAATTTGGGCGACAAAGTTCAGTATTTCTTTGCTGAGAAAGACGGCCAAGTCGGCGCTGTGAATGTGTTGATTGCCGGTGCGGAAAATACTTATTGCTTCCTGAGCAGTACTGCTCGCGAATTTTTGAACGAATCTCCCAACTATCTGCTGATGAGCGAGATGATCGCTTGGTCGCATGCGCAAGGCTTTAAAAACTTTGTGATTGGTGGCGGTTACGGTAGCAACGATGAATTATTGCGTTTCAAAAAAGGTTTTGCGCCGGAAGGTACTTACGATTTCTATATCGGCAGCAAAATTTTCAACCAAGAAGTTTATGATGCTTTGGTGGAAATCCGTAAAAAAGCTAAACCGGATTTCGATACCGAAAGCGCTTACTTCCCGTTGTACCGTGCTTAATTAAGCTGCGTTTGAGTGAATACACAATGCCTGTCTGAAAAAAGTTTCAGACAGGCATTTTTTATCACGGATTGTGTCGTTTACTTGCGGGTGGTCTTTACATTCAAATGATAAACCGCCACCCCAATCAGCAAGCCCCAAAAGGCGCTGCCTATACTCCATAAAGTCATACCAGACGCTGTGACCAGCAAGGTTAACAACGAGGCTTCTCGGCTAGGCTCATCCGCCCATGCCGCCACCAGATTGGCTTGTAACGTACCGAAAATCGCAATACCGGCCAGCGCCACCAGCAATTCATTAGGCAACGCGGCAAATAGGTTCACCACCATACCGCCGCAGGCAGCCATCAGCAGGTAGAAACAGCCCATGATGATGTTGGCGTAATAGCACCGTTTCGGATCTTTGTCGACATCGCTGCCCATGCAAATTGCCGCGCTGATGGCGGCGAGGTTCAGCATAAAAGCGCCGAACGACGCCAGCAACAAGGTGGTAGCGGCCGAGCTGTTAATCAGCGGTCTGCCGGGCGTGTCGTAATTGTACACACGCATTACCGCCATGCCGGGTACGTTTTGGCTGACCAGCGCCGCCACAAACAGCGGGATGCCGACGCTGATGATGGCGCCCAAATGAAACTCGGGGTTCACCCATTGCAAAGCCGGCGCAACCAACACCAAGTGCTCGGTTTTTAGCAATCCGGCCGCAACGGTATAAACCAAGCCCACCGCCAGCATCAACAAAATGCTGTAACGCGGTAGGCGGATGCGCACCAACAGATAGGTAATCAACATCAGCGCCACCATCAGCGTTTGCGCTTGCATCGACACAAATACCCGGCTACCGAAATTAATCAGAATGCCGGCCAACATGGCGGACGCCAGCGTGGTTGGAATCATTTTTGCTAGGCGGTCGAACCAGCCGCTGGCTGACACCAACAGCATCAAGCACGCAGCAAACATAAAAGCTGCCACAGCCTGGGGCAGCGAAATACCGCTCATGCCTATCATCAGCGCCGCGCCGGGCGTACACCAGGCAAACATTACCGGCATTTTCAGCCGTATGCTGAACCACAGCGTGAGCAGGCCACAGCCCAAGCCCAGCGAGGTGAACCAGGAATTCATCTGCTCAGGTGTGGCACCGAAACTTTGCGCCGCCTGATAAACAATCACCGCGCTGCTGCCGTAAGACACCAACAGCGCGGCAACGGCGGCGGCAAAATGGGAAGCGGTAAACTCGGAAAGTTTCATGACAACGGGTGTCCGGTATTTTAAAAGGTGTTATTTTGATAGAACTAAAATGCCTGTCTGAAAAAATAAACTATTGGTTTTCAGACAGGCATTCTGTTTATGTAACACTAAAAATGATTTTTCAATTCACGAATGGCGGTGAAGACAGCCGTTTCATCAGCCAATTCATCGCCCGCCAATTCCGCCACCCGTGCCTGCACATTCGGCAACGCAGTACGCAGAAACGGATTCACCGCCTGCTCATGCGCGAGGCTTACCGGTAGTGTCGGCAGCCGCGTATCCGCTTGCGCACGGGCAACATCTGTATTATCCGGTTCGATATGCGCGGCGAAGCGAAGGTTTGACGCAGTGTATTCATGTGCCGGATAAAATAGCGTATCGCTCGGTAGCGAGGCCAAGCGGCTGAGGCTGGCGAATAACTGTGCCGCTGTGCCGGTAAATACCCGGCCGCAACCAGCGCTGAACAAAGTATCGCCACAGAATACCTGTAAACCTTGCGGCAGTTGCCACAAATAGGCCAGATGGCCGCCGGTATGCCCCGGTACCGCCCATACGTCGGCAGTGTAACAGCCAAACGAAACTTGGCTGCCTTCGCCGACCGGATTGGTCACTTCAGCAATTTCGTCTGCCACGCCATACACCCGCGCTTCGGGATAAGCCGCTTTTAAGGCTGCTACGCCGCCGATGTGGTCGTGGTGGTGGTGAGTTAACCAGATTTGCTGCAAAGGCAGGTTATGCTCGGCCAACCAGGCCAACACCGGCGCAGCATCGCCGGGATCCACACACATCGCACCGTTGTCGGTGGCCGCCAGCCAGATATAGTTGTCGTTAAAAGCCGGAATCGGGATGGGGGTTAAGCGGTTCATGATTCCATCAACCAATCTTGCAAAGCCACAATGGTTTTCGCATCGCTGATTTCACCCGCTTGCAAGGCTGCCCGCACACCGGCTTTGTTGAGCAACACCGTTTCGACAAATTCATCCTGATCGGGCTGCAAGCGGCTGCCTTCTTGTACACCGACGGCGCGATAAACATACATTTTTTCATCGCAAAAGCCCGGTGCGGTGAAGAAGGTGCGCATCAGTTCTACGCTATCGGCGCGGTAAGGCGTTTCTTCTTCCAACTCGCGCAGTGCGCACACTGCCGGGTCTTCACCCGCTTCCAATTTGCCCGCCGGTAATTCCAGCAAAGCTTGGCCGAGCGCATAACGCCATTGGCGCACGAATACCACTTCGTCTTGCTCGGTTACCGCCAACACACAAGCCGCGCCGGGGTGGCGTACCACCACCCGCTGCGATTCGTTGCCGTTGGGCAAGCGCACTTTATCGCGCGAGATGGCGATAAAAGAGCCGTCGTAAAGTAATTCCGAGCTGATTTGGCTTTCGGTTAAATTCATGTTTTTTATCCTGTTGATAATGAAGGCATCCACCCCGCTTGGGCAAACGACACGGTTTGTCGCGAGGTAACGATAAAATGATCCAGCAGCCGGATGTCGACCAGCGCGAGCGCTTCGGCGAGGCGGCGGGTAAACGCCAAATCGGCCTGCGAAGGTTCCGGCGAACCGCCCGGGTGGTTGTGCGCCACAATCAGCGCCGCCGCATGGTGCATCAGCGCATGGCGTACCACTTCGCGGATGTAAACGGTATTTTCCGCCACGGTGCCGCGCGACAGTTCGATTTGGCTGATTAAACGGTTTTGGTTGTCCAACAACAAAGCCAGCGACACTTCCACCGTTTCGTGCCCCAGTTGCAGGCGCAGCATATCGGCCACCCGCTGAGGATTATCGAGTACCGCCTGTTGGCGCAATTCTTCGCCCAACACCCGCCGCCCGACTTCGCATACCACCGCAAACTGCGCGTAGCTGGCCAAGCCCATGCCTTTGTGTTGTTCCAGTTCTGTTAAACCGGCATTCATCAAGCGGCCGAGGCTGCCGAATTCGGTCAACAGATGGCGCGCCAAATCCACCGCACTCATCCCGCGTGTGCCCACTCTGAGCAAAATCGCCAGCAATTCCGCATCGCTCAACGCCGCCGCGCCTTGTGCCAATAATTTTTCACGCGGCCGCTCGCCTTCCGGCCAGTGTCTGATACTCATTTGATTTCCCCGTTGTTATTATTTGGATGAAATGAATCAGCATGAAGAATACCCGATTCATGAGTTTTGGTCATCTTTAAAGATAAGAATGCCTGTCTGAAAAACAGATGATGCTTAAACCGCAATCATGACTTTTCAGACAGGCATTCTGGGTATCACCATAAACCCGCTTACAACAAGCCCTCAATCGGCAGAAAAGACAGCAACTTGGCCGCTACTCGTTTCCAAAAACCCGCTTGCGGTTCTTTGCGGCTGAGGCTGCCGCTTTCCGGGTCTTGCCACTGTAAGCGCTGTTGCTTATCCAAGGTCACGGCATAAGCGTATTGCGGCACGGTTTCTTCCAGGCTGGTTTGCATCGCGGTGGCCAGCGGTACACTTTCGATCACCACGCCCATTTCGGTGTTCAGACGCGCCGAGCGTGGATCAAGGTTGAGCGAGCCGATAAACACCCGTTCGCGGTCGACCACAAAAGTTTTAGCATGCAGGCTGGTGGCCGAGCTGCCGGTGAGGCCGCGGTCGGTCACCTTGGGCACCGCTTGAGTAGCTTTCATTTCATACAGGCTGATGCCGGACTTCAACAAATCGCGTCGGTAACGCGCATAGCCTGAATGCACCGCCGCCACATCGGTGGCTTGCAAAGAGTTGGTCAGCACAGTAATGCGCACGCCGCGTTGGCTCAGCAGCGACAAAGCACGCAAGCCTTGTTCGGTCGGCACAAAGTAGGGGGAGACGATATAAACTTCACGCTGCGGCGATTGCAAGGCCTCGTTCAGCATACTGATAATATCCGGTTTGTGCTTGTCGCGCGCCAAGCCTTTGGCCGGATCGTCGCTGATCAGATGCGCCGGGGCGCGTATCCACGGAATGCGGTTGGCGCGGATGTCGCTGAATAAATCCGAATTTTGCAGTTCGCGCCGATAGCTGGCGAGCACGGCTTGGTTATTGCTTTGCCCTTGTTGCAATTCTTGCAAACCTTTGGCCGCATCGGCCTGCAAAACAATCCATTCAAACGGATAGCTGGAACCGCTCGCCCAATAGCGGTCAAAATCAGCTGAAACCTCGCCCACCAAAGGGCCGACCGCCAGAATATCCAAGTCGGCAAAACCGGTATCGGTGGTGACGTTGAAATATTCATCACCGATATTGCGACCGCCCAGAATGGTGGCCTGATTGTCGGCGGTGAGCGTTTTATTGTGCATCCGCCGGTTGAGGCGGGGGAAATCGGTGAGATAGCCCAAAGCGCGGAAATTGCGGTTAGCAAACGGATTGAACAGGCGCACTTCGATGTTCGGTTCCTGATTGAGCAGGGCGAGCAGGTTGTCGAGGCCGGGCGTATTGTTGTCGTCCAATAACAGCCGCACCCGCACCCCACGCTGCGCCGCCTGTCGCAACATCTGAATCATCAGTTTGCCGGAAATATCGTTTTTCCAGATATAGTATTGGATATCCAGCGTTTTTTGTGCCGATTGAATCAGCGCGGCGCGGGCGACAAAAGCATTGTGCGGGTCGTCCAACAGATAAATATCAGAAAGCTTACCGCTTGCAGGCGCGCTTTCCGCCGGCAGCAATGCGTTTTGCAATTGCGGCGAAGCGGGCAGATCAATGTGGGTACTGACACTGCGGCGGCTGAGGTCGGGCAGGATTTGGCAGGCACTCAGAAACAGCGTCAAAACAAGCAGCAGCAAGCGGTTCATGCGGGAAAATCGGGAAAGTTTTAGCTGGCGGCATTATACCGCAGCGGTAGTGGTGGGCGCAGCTTTGGGTTTAGTGGTTGTTTTGGGGGACGATATTTACGGTTGCTTTATAAATAAAGTTCACGCCAGACTCTGCATCCACATAATCAAATGTGGCAGACATTGGGATATCACCAAGAGTGCTATCTTGCTTTAAGATGTTAATCAAAAAGCTATCGATATTCTCTCGAATATTCCAGTTACCACAAGCTGTAAAAGGAAGTGTCACTGAGACAAATCCTTCTTTAGTTGTGATACAATCCGCTTCACTTGGAGAACCATTTAGAGTCGTTGGGGTCCAAGCTTTTTCATTGATTACTCTATGAGTAGCCACAAGCACCTCAATATCTGAAAATGTTGGCGCGGAAATAGTTACCTTGCCAAAGGCATCAGAAATATTTCCCATTCTTTTTCTCCTTTCCTAGAAACAACGCATTCTTCCGTTATCTCTAAAAGAATAGTAATTATCCTTCGTTACGATAACATGGTCTAAGACCTCCATCTCAAAGAGCTTTGCAGCATCTTCAAGGGCCTCAGTAACATTAATATCATTA
>CALFOA010000377.1 GCA_937919795.1 uncultured Neisseria sp. | reverse complement strand
AAATTAAAATAAAGACTTAAACACAATGATTGATTTGAATGCGGGCTCTTCAGGCAGCAGGGCGGTGGGTGTATGTTGAGCACACTAAGCTTATGTCTGCTGGTGGCTTATGTTGTCTTATTCATCTGGCAAGCCTATCGAAACGAACAATTTCAATGGTTATGGGGCAGCGTATTTTTATGGATAGGCTTTGGCACCCTAGGCGCGCGGCTGTTGCCGGGTATCTTGGGCATCACTCATCTGACCACGCTTTATACGCCACATGTTTATATCGCGATTGCCAGCGTTTTTTATTTTGCCAATAATTGGCAGCGGATGCCTGCACAGCATATTTGGTATGCCCGTTGTAGTAGCGTATTCATCGGCTTGTTTGCCGTGAGCGGGTTGCTGATGCTATTGTCGTTCTGTACGCTGATTGGCCTGACCTTGCTGAGTTATCCCAACAGCCTGAGCGCTTATATCTTACCGGCGCTGTTGCAAATGTATTTATTTGAACCGATTCTATGGATCGGTATGCAGGCCATTTTGATGGTGATGTTTTATGTGCATCGGGTCGTGATTGAGAAGCGACCGGCCAATGTGTTCAGCAACAGGCAGTTGCAGGGCGCATTTTTGGTTACCCTGCTGTTTCAAATGGTTTGGGTGTTGGCTTCTTTATTGGCCATTCGTTATTGAAGAAGTGGTACGGTTACATAAAAAATCCCGCGATAGCGGGCTTTTTTATACGGTTTTCAGACAGGCATTTTAAATAACTTTTGGTTGTAAGAATGTTCCCATCGGTTATTTTTATTTTCTATATCCGGTCTCTATACTATATGATGAAAAACCTTGCATAGTCATTCAAAATAAACATGATACAGCGTTGGCTGCGCCTTGCCGTACTAAATGTACTGTCTGCAGCTTGCCGCCTTGTCTCATTTTTATTTTGTTCGACTATAACTTAATCTATTTCTTCGGAGCGAGACATGAATATTGCAAACAGTATTACGGATCTGATCGGTAACACCCCCCTGGTTCAATTGAACCGCCTGAGCGAAGGCCTGCCTGCCAAAGTGGTGGCCAAACTGGAATTCTTTAACCCGGGCAGCAGCGTGAAAGACCGTATTGCTGTAGCCATGATCGAAGCGGCCGAAGCGGCCGGTAAAATCAATAAAGATACCGTCATCGTAGAGCCCACCAGCGGCAACACCGGTATCGGCTTGGCAATGGTATGCGCGGCGCGCGGTTACAAATTGGTGATCACCATGCCCGAGAGCATGAGTAAAGAGCGCCGTATGCTGTTGCGTGCGTTTGGCGCCGAATTGGTGCTGACCCCCGCTGCCGAAGGCATGGGTGGTGCGATTGCCAAAGCGCAGGAATTGGTAGACAGCAACCCTGGTGTTTACTTTATGCCGCAACAGTTTGAAAATGCTGCCAACCCGGAAGTACACCGCAAAACCACCGCCGAAGAAATCTGGCGCGATACCGACGGCAACATCGATATTTTCGTCGCCGGCGTGGGCACCGGCGGTACCGTTACCGGCGTGGGCGAAGTGTTGAAAGGCAAGAAAGCCGATTTGAAAGTGTTCGCAGTTGAGCCGGAAGCTTCGCCGGTATTGAGCGGCGGCCAAAAAGGCCCGCACCCGATTCAAGGTATTGGCGCCGGTTTTGTACCGAAAATCCTGAACACCGACATCTACGACGGCGTTATCCAAGCGCCTGCTGAAGCAGCGTTTACCACCGCCCGCGTGATGGCGGAAAAAGAAGGTATTCTGGTCGGCATTTCTTCCGGTGCGGCAGTATGGTCTGCACTGCAACTGGCGGCCAAACCGGAAAATGCCGGTAAACTGATTGTGGTGTTGATCCCGTCTTATGGCGAGCGCTATCTTTCTACGCCGCTGTTTGCCGATTTGGTGTAATACGCGATTGTAGAGTTAAAAACACCCGCAAAGAAGGTGCCTTGCGGGTGTTTTTAACTTTCAGCTATATCAGAAAGTATATTTCAGCTTAAAGCCTGTTTCGTGGGTATAGTTTTTAGGTTCGCTGAAAATGTGTTGCAGACTCGGATCTTCATCATCCATGACCTCAATCTTATCGGAATCGGGTACTTTCCAGCCACGATAGAACGGACCAAAACTCAACTGGCTTTGATTGCCAAATTTCTTTGTTAACGGCAGTTCTACTTCAATACCGTGGCCGCCTGTTTGTTTATTGGTAAACGATGGCCCGATATAAGTATGTTGCCGACCGCGCAGCATACGGTTGTAAGAAACTTTGGGCTGGAAGCCGAAGTCGTTAGGTAGTTCAAGATTCAGGCCG
>CALFOA010000376.1 GCA_937919795.1 uncultured Neisseria sp. | reverse complement strand
TGAACTGCCCCCCAAATCTTGGACGCTCATTTAAATCATTTCAAACGGTTTTTGAACCTGGGTTCTGTAAGCAACAGGACTCAGGTTTTTCAATTTCAAACTACATCTCTCTTCGTTGTAATAGCGAATATATTCGTGCAACGTCCGTTCCAATTGCGCCAGCGAACTAAAACATTCTCCGTGGAAACACTCCGTCTTCAGCACCGCAAAGAAACTCTCCATCGGCGCATTGTCCCAACAATTACCTTTACGCGACATACTTTGAGTGATGCTGTACTTAGCCAATTGTTGCCGGTAATCCCGGGTGCGGTACAGCACCCCTTGGTCGGAATGCAGCAGCGGAGTTGCGCCGTTTAAACCGGAACAGGCACGCTTCAGCATACGGGAAACCATCTTACTGTTTGGTCGGCGCGAAATCGAATAGGCGGTAATTTCGCGGTTGTACACATCCAGTATCGGCGACAGATACAGTTTGCCCGCTTTGCATTTAAACTCAGTAACGTCGGTCAACCATTTCTGATTGGGCGCATCGGCTTCAAACTCTCGCTGTAACAGATTATCGGATACTTCACCCAACACCGGTGGGCGAAAGCCTTTTTTCGGCCGTACTTTGGCGGTTAAGCCTAACAGTTGCATGATACGCGCCGCTTTTTTCTTGTTCCAGCATAAAGTCGCCGCAATACGCCGGTGCCCGTAACGCCCGCGATGCCGCTCGAACAATTGCAGTACGGCGGCTTTGTCGGCTTCATCTTTGTCGGGCTGCTTCAGACTGTAATAGAAGCTGCTTTTGGACAGCTCTGCGGCGTACAATAGATATTTGAGCGTATGCTTATCCCTCAGCTTTTGAACGCTTTGAGTTTTGGCGCGGTTGTTGGTTCGCTGAGGGCTTTCAACTCCTTTAGGTAGTCGTTCTCCGCTCTCATGTAGCGCAACTCTTCAATCAGCTCCGCCTGTGTTTTTTGGTGGTCGGGCTTGTCGACAATGAAAGGATTGGGGCGTTTTTTACGGTTCATGGTTTTGGCCTGCGGCTGTTCGAGTGCTTCTAGGCCGCCTTTTTGATAGGCGGCAATCCAGAAGCGTAACAGTCTTCGGGAAATGTGTAGGGCGTCTGCCACCCGCTGTTGGCTGTTACCGGCGTCATATCGCATGACGGCATGGTATTTGAAGTGTAGGCTATATCGGCTCATAAGAAAACTGCACCTTAATGGGTTGGCGGGGATGTCCAACTTTTCGGGTGCAGTTCATGATTTTCAGACAGGCATTTCTTTTGAATGGTTAAAGCCGATTACGAATTCGAAATAGATTTCTTCACATGCTCGGCATAGCCGTGGTCATTGCGGCGAATGTGCATAAACAACCAGCCTTCCATCAAGTCCAACAACTCTTGGCCAATGTCATCGCCATTATTAAACCGGTTTTTAAACGTGCCCACTTTATCGACAAAATGCTGGTGCACCCGAGCATGGGGAGCCAACAAAGGATAGCCGCTCTGACGCAGCATTTCTTCTTCGTAAGCAAAGTGATCAATGGTATATTGGATCAACTCATCCAATGCTTTACCCATTTCTTCGCGGCTGCCGCTATGATGGGCATCATATAAATGATTGATATAATTAACCAATTGTTGGTGCTGTTTATCAATTTCTTCGATGCCCACTTCCAAGTCTGAAGTCCAGTGTAATAATGCCATATCGTTTCCTCCGTATAAGTATGAGAATAAGGGAATGTATATCTGTGTGGTGTTAAGTAAAACAGATGAAGCAGAAAATCACAGTATTTACTGTAATAGAAAATAGTATATATTTTACTAAAATAATAAACACTTATCTCATGCCACCACACAATTCCTGATTTATATCAAAAATAAAAATAAGTCATATTTATCAATAACATACAATATTAACCGGTGAACCTTACTGTATTTTAAATAGAAATCGTAAAAATTCACCAACATTTCTTAAAATTGTCTACAATATAACGAATTTTATCCTGACGATAGTCGCAGATTTTACTAGCCAAGTTAAAGAGATACTTGCTATACTGACTATCCTGATCGCATATAAATAAGAATCAGAATGAGAAGCCAATTCGTACTCGTACCAACTTCTCCCCTCAATATTCAACGATACAGACTTTAAATGTCTTTTTTCCCTAAATTACAAGGAAGTCATAATGAGCGATTTAAATACCTTATTTCAACAAATCAAGAAACGCGATCCCAACCAAGCCGTATTCCACCAAGCTGTTGAAGAAGTATTCGGCAGCCTAGCTCCTTTTTTAGCGAAAAACCCCAAATACACCCAACACGGCCTGCTAGAGCGCATTGTCGAACCTGAGCGCGTGATTATGTTCCGTATTTCTTGGGTGGACGATAAAGGCCAAGTACAAGTGAACCGCGGCTTCCGCGTACAAATGAACTCCGCCATCGGCCCTTATAAAGGCGGCCTGCGCTTTCACCCTACCGTGGACTTGGGCGTGTTGAAATTCTTGGCGTTTGAACAGGTATTTAAAAATGCGCTGACCACCCTGCCGATGGGCGGCGGCAAAGGCGGTTCCGACTTCGACCCCAAAGGCAAATCCGACGGCGAAGTAATGCGCTTCTGCCAAGCGTTCATGACCGAACTCTACCGCCACATCGGCGCCGATACCGACGTACCCGCCGGCGACATCGGTGTGGGCGGCCGCGAAATCGGCTTTTTATACGGCCAATACAAACGCATCCGCAACGAATTTACTTCCGTATTAACCGGCAAAGGCTTGGTATACGGCGGCAGCTTGATCCGCCCGGAAGCCACCGGCTACGGTACCGTTTATTTTGCCGACAGCATGCTGAAAACCCGTAACGATACCTTCAGCGGCAAAAAAGTCGTGATTTCCGGCTCGGGCAACGTGGCACAATATGCCGCAGAAAAAGCGATTCACCTGGGCGCCAAAGTGCTGACCGTTTCCGATTCTAACGGCTTTGTGCTGTTTGACGACAACGGCATGACCGAAGCACAACTGGCCGCATTAATCGAACTGAAAGAAACGCGCCGCCTGCGTCTGTCGGTTTACGCCCAAGAGCAAGGCCTGCAATACTTTGAAGGCCAAAAACCGTGGGGTGTGGTATGCGATGTCGCCTTGCCTTGCGCCACTCAAAACGAGTTGGACGAAGCCGACGCCAAAACCCTGCTGGCCAACGGCTGTTTCTGCGTGGCCGAAGGTGCCAATATGCCTTCCACTTTGGGCGCGGTAGAAGCCTTTGTGGTCGCCAAAATCCTGTATGCCCCAGGCAAAGCCTCCAACGCCGGCGGCGTAGCTACTTCCGGCTTGGAAATGAGCCAAAACCATATCCATTTGTCTTGGGATCGCGAAGAAGTCGATCACCGCTTGTTCGGTATCATGGAAAGCATCCACGAAAACTGTGTGGCCAACGGCAGCGAAGCCGGCTACATCAACTATGTAAACGGCGCGAACATCGCAGGCTTTAAAAAAGTGGCCGATGCCATGCTGGCGCAAGGCGTGGTGTAATACTGAAGCGCTTTCAGTATTACAAACATTGAAAACAGCCATCCGTTTTTGCGGATGGCTGTTTTAGTAACAATGCCTGTCTGAAAACTCGTAAGTTCGTTTTCAGACAGGCATTGATTGTTTATCGCTCTTTTAGTGAGACGGTACCGCCTCAACCGACGCAGGCGCCGTAACCGGTACCCAAACCGCGGCATCGTGGGTGTAGTCATTTGCCGACGGGCTAACCGTTTCACTCGTCGCCCCAGCCGTCTCAACCGCTTGATCTCTGCTATCGGTTGCATTACCGCCGTCACTGCTCGGCGCCACCAAATCATCAATATCCACCTCATCCTCACTGGATGACGGCAAAGTACCGCCTACTTGGCGGGCGCGCATTTGCATGTATAAATCGCGGGTGGCGGTGTAACGGTCGAGTACCGCACCGTCGAGGTTATCGGTTAAATCCAGTAATTCTTCACGGCGGTTAACCGCATTAGTTGCTTTTGCACCAATGCGGCCGGCACTGGTATGGAAAATCGCATTGTCGACCGGATACACGGTCACAATGGTATTGCCGAGGGCATCACGCACGGTAGACGGGCCGCTTAACGGGTAAACAAAATAATTGCTGTTTTTCCAACCCCAGCTGCTGAACGTATCACCCAAAGTATTTTTATTGTTTGGGATACCGCCGGCATCGGCAATATTAATCAAGCCGCCCAAACCGAAGGTGGTGTTGATGCCCACGCGTACCAAGTCTTCGCTGGCGCGCTTGGCATCCAACCGCAATACGTTGCTGCCGAAGCTCACCACATCACGCAGGTTATTGAAAAAATTGCCCACACCGGTACGCACCGGCTTCGGCGTTACATAACGATAACCTCGCGCCACCGGAGCCAGCACATATCGGTCGGCGGTATCGTTCACTTTAAACATAAAGCGGTTGTAACCTTCATACGGGTCTTGCGGATTGCGCTCGGCCCAAGCGGCGGCCGGAGCAGCCAGCAAGAACGCTGTCAAAACGGTAGCGGTGGCTTTTTTCATGTGCTGATCCAATCGTTGATTTCATAAAGCTCGGCCAATGCACGCACCGAGGCAGGCACAGACAAGAAACTCAGCGGCTGCTCTCGGCGCTGCGCAATCAGTAGCAACGCCAAGCAGGCGGAGTCGGCACGCTCGACACCCGATAAATCAAGTTGCGTGACAGCTGCATCGGCACAGGCACGCTCGAACTGGCGCAAGTCGCTATCGTTCAAGGTGCGTACGGTGATGTCACCGCCGAGCAGTAACACACCGTTACGGGTTTCAATTTGCATATTACTTGCTGTTTTTCGCTTTCAAATCGGTAATCAGGCCGTCGATGCCTTTGGTGCGGATGGTTTCGCCAAACTGGTTGCGGTACACAGTTACCAAGCTGGCGCCTTCAATCGCCACGTTATAGGCACGGTATTTTCTGCCGCTCTGATAAGTAGTGAAATCAATATTCACTTTCTGTTTGCCCGGCTGCTGCACTTCGGCGCGTACCACCACTTCTTGGCCGCCACGGTTCACCTGCGGGTTGTTCAATACGTTTACTTTGGCGTTTTTGTATTGCAACATGGTGCCCGAATAAGTGCGGATCAACAGGGTTTTAAACTGTTCGGTCAAATCTTTACGCTGTGCCGCAGAAGCGCTGCGCCACGGGTTGCCCACCGCCAGCGCGGTCATGCGCTCGAAATCGAAATAGGGCATGGCATAGTTTTCAGCCTGTTTGCGCACGCTGGCGTTGTTGCTGCCGTTGGCTTTAGACAAAATGTTTAACATCTCGGTAGAGCTGGTGCGTACTTGGCTCACCGCCTCCTGAGGAGTAGCAAACGCCATGCTGATGCTCATCACACCGATGCTCAGCGCGGAAATCAATGCGGATTTTTTCATGTATATCTTCCTATGTGTTATATCAAATTTTTCATTTAATAAAGAGTTTGGATTTATTGCCCTTCACCGCTGGCCGTTTCATCCGGCGGTGAAGACTGGGCGTTTTTCTCGGTAAAGCTGGTCATAAATTTGCCGATCAGGTTTTCTAATACCATCGCGGAGCTGGTTAGGGTAATGGTGTCGCCGGCTTTTAAATCATCCATATCGCCGCCCTGAACCAAGCCGATGTATTGCTCGCCCAACAAGCCGGAGGTGAGGATTTGCGCACTCACATCGCTGCTGAACTGGTATTTGCCGTCCAACGACAAGCTCACCTTAGCCTGATAGCTTTTGGGATCCAGCTGGATATCGGATACGCGGCCGACCAGCACGCCGGCGGCGCGCACCGGGGCTTTGACTTTCAAGCCGCCGATGTCGGAGAAGTCGGCATAAACGGTATAGTTTTGTTGGGCGGTATTGCCCCACGGGGTGCCTTGGGCGACGCGCAGTGAGAGGAAGGCTACGGCAGCAATGCCCAGCGCCACAAACAGGCCAACCCAGATTTCTAAAGTACTTCTTTTCATGTCGTCACTCAGTAAACATAAATGCAGTTAAAATAAAATCAATCGCCAATACGGTGAGCGCACTGGAAACCACGGTGCGGGTGCTGGCGCGCAGGATGCCTTCGGAAGTCGGCACGCTGTGAAAACCTTGGTGTACGGCAATCAGGGTAACCGCCACGCCGAAACAGGCGGATTTGATCAGGCCGTTGAGAATATCGTAGCTGAACGAAACGTTATTCTGCATATTCGACCAGAAAATACCGCTGTCCAAGCCCAGCCACTGCACGCCCACCAGCCAAGCGCCGTAAATGCCCGCTACGTTGAAAATCGAGGCCAACAACGGCATAGACAATACGCCTGCCCAGAAACGCGGTGCCACCACGCGGGCCACCGGATTCACCGCCATCACATTCATTGCTTCCAGTTGTTCGGTGGTTTTCATCAAACCGATTTCACTGGTCATCGCACCGCCGGCACTGCTGGCAAACAGAATGGCAGCCAGCACCGGCCCTAATTCACGCAGCAAGGAAGCGGCCACCATAAAGCCCAGCATATCGGCCGATTTAAATTTCACCAGCTGGGTATAGCCCTGCAAGCCCAACACCATGCCGACAAACAGGCCGGAGACGGCGATAATCAGCACCGAGAGCACACCGGCAAAATAAATCTGGCGTATGCTCAGGCGGGCGCGGGTAATGGCGGTGCCGGAGTGCGCCAGAATCTGCAATAAAAATAGGCAAACGCTGCCCAATGCTTGCAGAAAATCCAAGGTTTTGGCGCCGATGGTGCGAAAAAAATTCATATATCGTTCAGGTTAAGTGTTCACTTGGCAGCCACTGCGCTGCGTAATTTCAGACAGGCATTCAGCAGTACTATGCCTGTCTGAAAAGGTTTAGCTGATTTGTTCGCGCACAATACGCAAAATATCGCTTCTGTATTCTTCAGCCGCCAAGCTCAGGCAATTGCCGCTGCCCCGGCTTTGAAACAGCAAAATGGCGGTATCGCCCAAGCGGTAATCGGTGACATGCCATTCGAAACCGCAACAATGGGCAGCCATGCACATTACATGCAGCGGAATACCGCGATGGTTTAATTTAAAGTTTTGGGCGATCCATTGATGCAGTTTTTCATGCAAATCATCCGGATCTTCATGTTCGGCGGCGAAACAAACGGTATCCCACCGATAAGTCGTATCAGTCATGGCTTGTCCAGCAAATCTTGTTGCAAAGTAGTCGGCGCCGGGTAGCGGAACGCCACCGGGCCGTTCGGTTCGCCGCCGATAAACTGGCGTACCCAAGGCGAATCCAATTCGCGCATTTGTTCGGGCGAACCGGAAAATACAATCTCGCCGTGCGCCAAAAAAATCACCTGATCAACGATTTTCAGCGACTGCTCGATATCGTGGGAAACCATTACGCTGGTTGAGCGCAAAGCGCTGTTGATGCGGCTGATTAAGTGGGCAATCACGCCTAGCGAAATCGGGTCGAGGCCGGTGAACGGCTCATCGTACAGCATCAATTCGGGATCCAGCGCAATGGTGCGTGCCAGCGCCACACGGCGCGACATACCGCCGGAAAGTTCGGACGGCATTAACCGTTCGACCCCGCGCAAGCCCACTGCGTTCAATTTTAAAATCACCAAATCGCGAATCACCGGCTCAGGCAGCCGCGTGAGTTCGCGCATCGGAAAAGCAATATTGTCGTACACCGAAAGATCGGTAAACAGCGCGCCGTGCTGAAACAATACCCCCATGCGGCGGCGGTGTTCGTATAACTCGCCGTGCGAGAGCGCGGCCAAATCGCGGCCTTCCACCAACACCTTGCCCTGCTGCGGGTGAATCTGGCCGGTAATCAGGCGCATCAATGTGGTTTTGCCACTGCCGGAGCCGCCCATAATGGCGGCAAACGCGCCTTGGCGGATGGTGAGATTCACATTATTCAGAATGGGGCGATCGCCATAGGCAAAAGCCACGTCCTGCATTTCAATAAACGGGGTGGTCATAAGCGGAAAAAAGCCGGTCGCTTGGATTCAAATGGCTCCATTTTATTAAATTTCAGTAGCTTGTAGCAATGTTTCAGACAGGCATTTACGTTTAAATACATTAGTGTATGTTTTGTGTTTTATATTAAAAATGCAATAAGCATCAATATTCTGCGTAATCGGCGGATTTATCAGAAAAAAATGGCGTTTTGCCGGAAAACGCCTATTTCACTGCCGATAAAAACCAAACTGCCGTTGTGGCAAAAAAACCCGCCCAATTCATGCAAATTGAACTAAATAACTTAATTCATCACGATATCACCATACTCTGGCTTGACCCGAGTATCTTAACTTCCAAAAGAAACAGGAGATGTTCAGGTCAAGCCCGGGCATGACAACGGTAGCTGGTTTTAAGTTATCCGCTATAGCATCAACGCAAACGGCGGCCACTCGCCCAATCGATAATCTGGCTGGGCGCGCGGGCGGCGCCGATGCGCCCGCCCACGATCATTAACGCCCGGCCAAAACGCCGCCGCACTTCCCGCTCGGTCTTGGCCGGGCGCTGGCCGGCGCGGTTGCAGGAAGTCGAAACCAAAGGCGTGTTTAACTGGCGGCACAAGGCGCGCGCACCGGCATGATCCGGCACCCGCACCGCCAGTTTGCTGCGCCCTTTGCCGCGTAACAGCAACGGCAGGCGGCGGCAGGCGGGCAGCAGAAACGTTTTTCTCGCCGGCCATTGCTGTTTCAGCGCCGCCAGTGTTTGGCTATCTAAGGCTTGTAACAACGGCTGTAACTGTTCTACCGCCTCGCCGATCACAATCATTCCTTTATCCTGCGGTCGTTTTTTCAGACGCACCAAGCGGCGCAGCGCCCGGTTGTTGCGCGGCAGACAACCGATGCCGTAGCAAGATTCGGTTGGATACGCCACCAAGCCGCCTTGTCGCAAATGGTGCGAAAGGCGGCGCAGAAAGGCGGCGGAAGCAGTACGGGGCATATTCAAGAATAGAGCAAAGAAAAGCTGGGATTATACCGCAGGATACGGCTTTGTTCCTTGTCGCCAACCCTCAAGCAAATGCCTGTCT
>CALFOA010000375.1 GCA_937919795.1 uncultured Neisseria sp. | reverse complement strand
AGTTTTCAAGACTGCCTAATACAAAAGTGACGTCATTCCCGCGCAGGCGGGAATCCAGCGAAAATTTTAAGAAGCATTTTCTATTCAAATGTTTGTGAAATTCAAGCATGGATTCCCGCCTGCGCGCACTGCTGTACGGAATAAATTCTGGTTTTAATTTAAAAGGCTTACAGCACTTGGATTACAGAGCGTTTGAGGTTTTAGGAACTCGAAATTTATCAAGTAACCTTGTTCCCTCCCCCGTGGGGGAGGGTTAGGGAGAGGGCAAAACGCTTGCTGTCCTGAAAAGCTCGTTACTCAAGCTTAAGCAAGCCCTCTCCCACGGGAGAGGGGGCAGGTTGCCGGAATATTTTAGGTTTCTGCATTACCATAAAATTTATTCCGGACAGCAGTGCGCCTGTGCGGGAATAACGTCAGTAGGGAAACTCGAGTTTCAAAGTATTTTTGCAAAGGTCTCTGCCTGTCTGAAAAGGTAAAAGCTTTTCAGACAGGCATTTGCTCTGCATTTATATCAAGACTAATTAGATAAAAGCCAATCACCAAACCATCTTCCCCGAAAAACAAAAATCCCCGCCAAGGCAGGGATTTTTGATAAACATCTTCTCGTAGCAACGATTAACGTTTAGAGAACTGTTTCGCACGGCGTGCTTTGCGCAGACCGGGTTTCTTACGTTCTACTTCACGTGCATCGCGGGTAACGAAACCGGCTTGAGACAAAGTAGGTTTCAAAGCGGCATCGTAGTCAATCAGCGCACGGGTAATACCGTGACGGATCGCGCCGGACTGACCGGTTTCACCACCACCAATTACGTTGACTTTGATGTCAAACGCTTCAGCGTTTTCAGTCAGCACCAGAGGCTGGCGAACCACCATACGGCTGGTTTCGCGGGCGAAAAATTCGTCAACCGGACGGCCGTTTACGATGATTTGGCCGGTACCTTTTTGCAGGAATACACGAGCCACTGAACTTTTGCGGCGGCCTGTGCCGTAGTAATATTTACCGTTCATGTCGTGTCCTTAGATTTCCAAAACTTTGGGTTGTTGTGCAGCGTGTTGATGCTCGGCACCCGCGTACACTTTCAATTTCTTGATCATGGCGTAGCCCAAAGGACCTTTGGGCAACATGCCTTTAACGGCTTTTTCCAAAGCGCGGCCCGGAAATTGATCTTGCATTTCACGGAAAGTACGCTCGTAGATACCGCCAGGGTAACCTGAGTGACGGTAGTATTTTTTGTCTTCCAGTTTGGCACCGGTAACACGCAGTTTGTCGGCATTGATTACAATGATGTAATCACCGGTATCAACGTGAGGAGTGTATTCTGGCTTGTGTTTGCCACGCAAACGGCTGGCGACTTCGGCTGCTACGCGACCCAGAACCTTGTCTTCGGCGTCGATAACAAACCATTCACGCTTCACCTCATGCGGTTTTGCTGAAAAGGTTTTCATGAGGAATGATCCAAATAAATATATAGAAAGCTACCAATTTTAAAGATGAATCGGCTTTCTGTCAATTCCATTAAAAGCCCTGTAGCTATTTATTTGGCGCATCTGAGAATATGTTGTTTTTTAGGGCGTTTACCTGGCCCAAAACCATCCATAAAATAAAACCGGTGGCTGCTTTTTCAGCAACCACCGGTTTGCAAGGGGTTCCCCGCTCGTGCCGTTTCGGCTCAATCCGCTTGAACCTTGTCAAACAAGGCGGTCACCTCGGGCAGTTTCGGGTGCATTCAAAAAAGAATGCTCGCGCCCACTACACTCCCGGCAACCTTAAGCGAACGTATTGGTTCAAAGGAATATATGCCTTCTCGAACACTGCAGGGAAAAAAGAACTTTATGGCTTACGAATTCGCGGCAGGCGCTTTAGCCAGCGCTTGTTCGCATACTGTTACCATGTCGTTTATTTTACGCTCAAACTCGCCGATTGCCAAACCGTTTTGCATGGTCATTTTCAACAAATCGTGCACCACATTGAGCGCGGCCATAATCAGAATTCTGTCGCTTTCGACAATTTTTCCGGCCTCTTTAACCGTGGCAATTTTTTGATTCAATAAATCAATCGCTTGAACCAAGGTTTCTTTTTCTTCGGCCGGCGCACCAATTTTGAATTGGCGAGACATGATGTCTACGTTAACTTGTACGATTTCGCTCATTGCTCACCCTCGCTGCGTTGTTCGGCCGGCAAACGCGCCAGCATGTTGCGGATTTGGTCGGCACTCTGCTCAAGCTGGCTGCGGTATTGCTGGTTTTCAGCCAACAGGCTGTCTATTTTGCCCTGTAAATCGTTTTTCAACTTAGTGACCTGCACCAATAATGCCTCGCTCAATTCGTCTATCGCAACCTGATGCTGCTGCTCCGCACGCTCTTGGTTTTCTTTAAGGTTGCGTACTTCTTCCTGCAAGCGGCGATTTTCGCCCAATTGAGTTTCAAATTTCTGGGCCAGCAAATAGACCGCTGCCTCCAGTTTATCCAAAGCTTGATTCATAATTCTCTCAAAACAATCAAATAAAAATGCTTGAGGCGGCAGAATTCCGCCGCCGTTTCAGACAGGCATTTCGGTTTATTCGGATTTGGCTTCGCGCATCATCAAGCGCCCCATTACCTCTTCTACCGGCAATTCTTTGCGCACCAATTGGTAGAGTATCTGAGTAATCGGCATATCGATTTGATAACGACAGGCGGCATCGAACACCTCATCAATAGTAGGTACACCTTCGGCCACATGGCCGATTTCTCGCAACACTTGATGCAATTCTTTGCCTTCAGCCAAACCCAAACCAACTTTGCGGTTACGCGACAGCGCACCGGTACAAGTCAGAATCAAATCGCCAACACCCGCCAAACCCATCATGGTTTTCGGCTGCGCACCCATGGCAACCGCCAAACGGGTGATTTCGGCCAAGCCGCGGGTAACCAGAGCGGCACGGGCGTTTAGACCGCACTCCAAACCGTCTGCTAAGCCGGTGGCAATGGCCATCACGTTTTTTACCGCCCCGCCAACGGCCACGCCAATAACATCGGTATTGGCATACAGGCGCATTACCGGAGTATTCAATTCCTGCACCATCTGGTTCAACCACTGCTCATTTTCCGAGGCCAGCACTACCGCACAAGGCAGTTGTTTGGCCAGTTCTTGGGCAAAGCTAGGGCCGGAAAGGACGCCGATTTTATCGTTATCCGGCAGCACTTCTTGCACCACTTGGAAAGTCAGCAAACCGGTATCCAGTTCAAAGCCTTTACATGCGGTAACCACCGGCAGATGGCCTGCACCATGCTGCTTCAGCAATTCAACACTTTCGCGTAAACCGGCTACGGAAGTCACCACCATTACCATTTCGCTGCCTTCTAGCGCAGCGGCCAAATCGGTATGAGCGGTGAGAGTATCCGGCAGTTTAAAACCGGGCAGATAGCGTTTATTTTCACGATCGGCCTGCATAGCGGCCAACTGCTCGGCATTTCTCGCCCAAATGGCGACTTGGTGATTATGCAATGCGAAATGCAAGGCCAGCGCAGTACCCCATGCACCGGCGCCAATAACTGTAATTTTCATAGTTTTGTGTACCTGGCAGAAATTTGCCTAACTTTAAAACAAAGCCGCCCGACAAGCAAGTTTATCAAGCAGGAAACGGATAAGCGGTGTACGGCAAATGATTTCACTGTGTTTTTCAATGCAGACAAGGTGGCCAGTATAGACTGTCCACCTTGGATATCAGTTTATGAAAAACGATCAGAGTTTACCCGAACCATCCACTTCAATATCTACCCGACGGTTGGGTTGCAGGCAGTCAATCAAGGCTTGGCGCGACAGATTATCGCTACATTGTTGCACCGGATTACGCTCACCACGGCCTTCGGCACTGATCACGCCAGCCGGTACGCCACGGTTTACCAAGTAATTACGCACGGTTTCGGCACGGCGTTCAGACAGGCTTTGGTTGTAATCTTCTTTGCCCAAGCGGTCGGTATAGCCAACGATGCGGATTGCATTGAGTTTATCGAATTGCTTAACCTTGTTTGCAAACTCATCCAGTTTTGCTTTACCGGCCGCATTCATATCCGCCGTGCCGCTTTTATCGAAAGCAAACAAAGCATCGGCTTCAATACTCACCCGTTGGGTAGTCGGAGTGGGTTGGCTCGGCGGACAAACCGCATCTACCGGATCCACCGCCTTCCAATGGAAGCTACGGGCAAACTTATCGGTATCGTAAATAATTTTAAATTGGCAGGTAGTTACATCATTGGTGCCTTGGCCAGGTGTGTGGAAATGGAAAACATAATCCCATTCACGCACAGCAAACATACCTTCATTAAAGTGCGGACGACCCAACAGTTTGTAGAACTGGTCTTTAGTCATACCGGCTTTAATCTGTGCCAATTCGTCGGCTGTTGGAAAGGTACCCATTTTTTTAGCAAACGAAGGTGAAATATGGCGCGCTTCCGGGAAAACCGGGTTATCGGTGGTACCGTCGGCTTTCACATCGCTCTTGGTTGCGCAAGCAGATAATACGGCGGCCAGCATCAATACTGCACCGGATTGAATGATTCGTTTCATGTTTTTTTATCCTTAAATTAAAGCTTAGTTTTCAGACAGGCATTTGTTTGAAATGCCTGTCTGAAACAAAAGGTTTACCACTGATAACCAATACCTGCGGTTGCACCATATTGACCGCGTGAGTTGCCGCTGGCCGTACCTTTGATGATCCAATTACCATTATCGGAGATACCGGAGTAACCGACTGCGTAACCTTGTGCACCACGATAAGTACTACCGGCGATGGCCATCATATTTTTACCCGGCAAATAAGCTTGCGGTAAGCCAGCCACTGCCATCGCTGCGGCAGCACCCGCTTTGGCATCAGCCTCAACATTGTCTATCCGCTTGTTCAGCTGATTTCCAATATTCACCACATTGTTGTTGATCGCTTGGTTAGTATGATAAAGCTGACTACCATTAATCGCATCGGTAGAAGTCGGCG
>CALFOA010000374.1 GCA_937919795.1 uncultured Neisseria sp. | reverse complement strand
AAACTGGAAAGGGCGAGACTTTTAGCATTATTTGAGTTCGGTTGTTTAGTGCAAGCGTACCGCTTGCCTGCGGGCGAGCCGCCCGCGCTCCCAGTTGTGATTTTCAAAAGAGAGATACTCGGGTCAAGCCCGAGTATGACGTTACTTGAAAAAAATAGGTCGGAAGATTATTCCGACCCGCTTTTTGATCTTTCAGACAGGCATATGCCTGTCTGAAACGTTTCTGAAACATTAGGCCGTCTCAAACCCCGGCTGTTTCACCTTAATGAAATAAGTAATCACAAAGGCAAAGATATACAGCGCGGCATAGGCATACACCACACCGATAAAGCTGAAGTGCGGCAGCAGAATGGTGGCGATGGCGGGAGCCAGGAAGTTAGACAAGCCGGCTGACAGGTTGTACACCGAAATCGCCGCGCCTTGGTGGTTTGGTTCCAAGGTGGTGAAAATTGCGGTCATCGGTACGAAGGCGGCAACGAACCAGCCCAGCAGAATCGCCGGAATCCAAGCCATCATAAACTCGGCGGTGCTGGCACCTTCCATGCCCGGTGCGGCGATGGTGTTGTAATACTGCGGCAGGTAGTAGAAGCACAGGGTAGAGAGTGCCATACCGATACAGCCAAACCAGCGCACCACTTTAATCCAGCCCAGTTTTTCGCCGACGATGCCCCAGAATACGTTGGAAACCAGCGTGGTGGCGAAGAATACCGTCCAGATTTGCAGCCATTGCGAAGTGGTAAAGCCCAGCTCGCGGGTAAACATCATCGGCATGATTACGGCAAAACCGAACAGCGACAAGGTGTTGATGATGCGCACCCAGCTTGAAAACAGGATATTGCGGTTGGTAACCAACAGCGTGATGGCGCGGCTCAATTCAGAGAATTTCTCTTTCATCGGCAAGTCGTGCATGTGCGAATCGGAGTTCACGTTGCGCAGCATCAACAAAGCGACCAAGCCACCGGCAAAACAGAAGGCCAGCGCCAGCCACAGCGTGCCCATTTCGCCCATCATCGGGATGGTGATGCTGGGGATAAAGCTGCCGAATACGCCGATGCCCACTGAATAAGTGGTCCAGAACCAACCCATAGAGGGGCTGATTTGGGTGCTCTTCACGTTTTGCACAATCATCACGATAAAAGAATAGAGGAACAGCGGATAAGCAAAGCCGCGGATGCCGTAAAACAGCATAATAAAGAAATAATTTTCGCCGCCCAGACCAAAAATCAGGAACAGCACGTGGAAGATACACCACATGGCAAAGCCGATCAGCATGGCTTTGCGCGGGGTGATAATTTCGGCAAACACGCCTGATATCCAGGCCGCCAGCGCAGCAGCGAGGCCGTAAACGGTAAAGGCGGCCGACGATTGTGCTTCGGAGAAGCCCAAATCGGTAATGTATTTCGACAGGAAGGCCAGTTCAAAACCGTCGCCGGTCATAAACAGGGCAATGGCCACATAGCCCCACAACAGATTGAGCGGTAGCCCCATCCATTGCTTAGTTTCGTGTTCAAGATTATTCATGAATACCTCTTTCTCTGAGTTTGAAATTATGGTTTAAAAAACCGTCTGTAAGGTTTCAGACAGGCATTTTTTGGGGTACGACGTTTTATTGTTGTAATGTATGTTGGTTTATCTAAGCAAACGAAGTAGAGACAAACCTACGGTTTGTTGCCCTCTCCCTAGCCCTCCCC
>CALFOA010000373.1 GCA_937919795.1 uncultured Neisseria sp. | reverse complement strand
AGCCCCGAACACAAGCGCTCGCTGATTGTGAACACCATGTATTGCGGTTTTCCGGTGGGCGCGGCGGCAGGTGGCTTTTTTGCTTCTTGGATGATTCCTGAATACGGCTGGCGTACTACTTTGCTGTGGTGCGGCCTGCTGCCGCTGGTCTTGGGCTTCATCATGATTTTCCTGCTGCCGCAATCGGCCACTTATTTGGTCGCCAAAAACAAACCGGCCGAGCAGGTACGCAAAATCCTGCGCCGCATCAATCCGCGTGCCGATTTGGATCACGCCACTTTTGTGCTCACCGAAAACCGCGCGGTGCCGAAAAGCGAAAATCCGATGGCCATGGTATTGGGCTCCCATTTCCGCGCCGGTTCGATTTTGCTGTGGATCAGCTATTTCTGCGGCCTGATTATCTTCTACGCCATGATCAACTGGATGCCGGTATTGTTCCGCGAAGCCAATATGCCACCGGAGCTCGGCCCGCGCATTTCCGGCCTGTTTGCTTTAGGTGGCTTGGGCGCGATTGCCAGCGGTTGGCTGATGGATCGATTCAACGGCAACAAACTGATTGCGCTGCTCTCATTCCTCACCGCGCTGTCGGTGGCTTGTATCGGCTGGTCTCTGGGACAAGGCTTGGGCGTATTGATTGCGGTGGTGCTGTTTGCCGGTGTGATGCAAAACACTGCGCAAACTTCGCTACCGGCGCTGGCCGCCAAATTCTACCCCACCGAATGCCGCACCACCGGCGTATCGTGGATGCTGGGCATCGGCCGCTTGGGCGCGATTGCCGGCACCTTCCTCACCGGCCAACTGCTGGCTTGGAAGCTGGATTATGTGACCATTTTCGTGATTCTGGCGGTTCCCTCGCTGATTCTCACCGCCGCTTTGCTGCTGAAACAGAAACTGTATGGTGATCACTGATGGAATCGTGTTGGTTCGGCTGATTTCACCCAGCCGAACCAACACGATTCCACGTCGGCCGCTATGCCTGTCTGAAAAACATTTAACCCTTCAGATATACAATTTTGTTATAGCTCTTAGTACGGATTACCGCTGTTTTCTTATCCGCTTATCACCAATAATAAAACCCTACCTTACCGATTATTTTTCCAAGAAAAACAGGAGAAACTCATGAGCCTGATTATCGACTGCCACGGCCACTACACCACTGCGCCGCCGTCATTAGAAGCCTGGCGCAACCGCCAGATTACCGCCATCGGCAACCCTTCGCAAATGCCCAAAGCATCCGAGCTGCACATCAGCGACGACGAATTGCGCGAAACCATTGAAAAAAACCAATTGCGCCTGATGAAAGAGCGCGGTGCCGATATGACCTTGTTCTCACCGCGTGCCAGTTTTATGGCACACCACATCGGCGATTTTGAAGTGTCGTCCACTTGGGCGGCGATTTGCAACGAGTTGTGCTACCGCGTTTCGCAACTGTTTCCCGATAACTTTGTGCCGGTGGCGATGCTGCCGCAAAGCCCGGGCGTAGCGGTGGAAACCTGTATTGCCGAGTTGGAGCGCTGCGTGAACGAATACGGCAATGTCGGCATCAACCTGAACCCTGACCCTTCCGGCGGCCATTGGACTTCGCCGCCGCTCACCGATAAATACTGGTATCCGATTTACGAAAAAATGGTGGAGTACGACATCCCCGCCATGATTCACGTTTCCACCAGTTGTAATCACTGTTTCCACACCACCGGCGCGCATTATCTGAACGCCGACACCACCGCCTTTATGCAATTGCTGCAAGGCGATTTGTTCCGCGACTTCCCCACCCTGCGCTTCCTGATTCCGCACGGCGGCGGCGCGGTGCCTTATCACTGGGGTCGTTTCCGCGGCTTGGCGATGGTGTTGAAGAAACCCGAAATTGAAGAGCATTTGTTGAACAACGTGTTCTTCGATACCTGCGTGTACCACCAGCCCGGCATTGATTTGCTGCTGGATGTGGTGCCGAACAAAAACATTCTGTTTGCCTCGGAAATGATCGGCGCCGTGCGCGACATCGATCCGCGCACCGGTTTCTATTTCGACGACACCAAACGCTATATCGAAGCGGCCGATTTGAACGACGCTGAAAAACACCAAATCTATGAAGGCAACGCCCGCCGCGTGTTCCCGCGCCTGGATGCGCGCCTGAAAGCGAAAGGACTCTAAACATGAGCGAAGTGTATTTGAACCAATTGGGCGTGGTGAAACGCAATATCCGCCGTGCCGATTCGGCGGCGGTGGAAAAACTGTCGCGCTTCGGCAGCGCCACCATTCACGAAGCGATGGGTCGCATCGGCCTGATGAAGCCTTATATGCGGCCGATTTATCCGCAGGCGAAAATCTGCGGCACCGCGGTGACCATTCTGCTGCAACCGGGCGACAACTGGATGATGCACGTGGCCGCCGAGCAATTGCAGCCGGGTGACGTAGCGGTAGCCGCCTGCACCAGCGACAACGCCGACGGCTTTTTCGGCGACCTGCTGGCCACTTCGTTTAAAGCACGCGGCGCCAAAGGCCTGATCATCGACGGCGGCGTGCGCGATGTGGCCGATTTAACCGAAATGGAATTTCCGGTGTTCAGCAAAGCGATTCACGCCAAAGGCACGATTAAAGCGACCTTGGGCTCGGTAAATGTGCCCATCGTGTGCGCCGGCGCGCTGGTGAATCCGGGCGACGTGGTGATTGCCGACATCGACGGTGTGGTAGTGGTACCCGCCGAGCGTGCGATGGAAATCGCCGACAAAGCCGAAGCGCGCGAAGCCAACGAAGCGGGCAAACGCGAAATCTTCGCCGCCGGTACGCTGGGGCTGGATTACTACAAAATGCGCGAAGGCTTGGAAAAAGCCGGTTTGAAATATATTGATTAAAAAAAATCAGAGAAAAACGCTGTTTTCAGACAGGCAGAGACCTTTGTAAAAATGCCAGATGTGGATGCAGTTCAAGGCGTAGCAGCGCAGCGAGTGCAGACATATCACTTAGATAGGCAAACGAGCGAGCAGCGCACAACGCAGAAATGCGCCGCAGATGGCGTTTTTGCAAAGGTCTCGGGCATGTACTCAACAACTTATGCCTGTCTGAAAAACAAGCACTCATAACAATAAAACCAAAACCATAAACAAAGGAGAACACCATGAAAACCCAGGTAGCCATTATCGGCGCCGGCCCGTCCGGCCTGCTGCTCGGCCAACTGCTGTATCAAAACGGTATCGACAATGTGATTTTGGAGCGCAAAAGCGGCGAATACGTATTGAGCCGCATCCGCGCCGGTGTGTTGGAACACACCACGGTACAAGGTTTGGAAAAAGCGGGCGCTGCCGAGCGGATGCACCGCGAAGGCTTGGTGCACCACGGGGTGGAATTGGTGTTCAACCATCAGCACATCCGCGTGGATTTTGAAAAAGAAATCGGCAAACACGTGGTGGTGTACGGCCAAACCGAAGTCACCCGCGATTTGATGGACGCCCGCGCCGCTACCGGCGGCCTCACCGTTTACGAAGCGGAAGACGTGGCGCTACACGACATCGACAGCGATGCGCCGTATGTGACCTACCGCCACAACGGCGAAAACCACCGCCTTGATTGCAACTTCATCGCCGGCTGCGACGGCTTCCACGGCGTGTCGCGCCCAAGCATACCCGCCGATGTGCTCAAAACCTACGAGCGCGTGTACCCCTTCGGCTGGCTGGGCTTGCTGTCCGACACCCCGCCGGTATCGGAAGAACTGATTTACGCCAAACACCCCAACGGCTTTGCCCTGTGCAGCCAGCGTTCCACCACCCGCAGCCGCTATTACCTGCAAGTGCCGTTGAGCGACACGGTGGAAGACTGGTCGGACGAGCGCTTCTGGCAAGAGCTGAAAAACCGCCTGCCGCCCGAAGCCGCCGCCAAACTGGTTACCGGCCCCAGCCTGGAAAAAAGCATTGCCCCGCTGCGCAGCTTTGTCAGCGAGCCAATGCGTTACCACAGCCTGTTTTTAGCGGGCGACGCCGCCCATATTGTGCCGCCCACCGGCGCCAAAGGTCTGAATCTGGCCGCAGGTGATGTGCAATGTTTGGCCGATGCCTTCGCCGATTTCTACGGCAACCACAGTCGCGCCGGCATCGATGGCTATTCCGAGCGTTGCATGAAACGCGTGTGGGCGGCCGAACGTTTTTCTTGGTACATGACCAAGCTGTTGCACACCTTCCCCGACGGCGATGAGTTTGAAGAAAAAATGCAGCAAGCCGAGTTTAACCAACTCAAGCTGACCGAGCACGCCGCTAAAGTGTTGGCGGAGAATTATGTCGGGCTGCCTTATTAACCATGCCTGTCTGAATGAATAATGCCTGTCTGAAAAACCAAATCAGGAGAGTTTATGAGTCACTTTGAGAAAACCCCCGGCTGGTTGGATTTCTACCCCAATCCGTCCAAACCGCGCCTCACCCTGCCCGCCGGTGCGGTAGACGCGCATTGCCATGTATTCGGCCCCGGCGATGTGTTCCCCTACGCCCCCGAGCGCAAATACACCCCTTGCGACGCGTCTAAACAGCAACTGTTTGCACTGCGCGATCACTTGGGCTTTGCGCGCAACGTGATTGTGCAGGCCACCTGCCACGGCGCCGACAACCGTGCTTTGGTCGATGCCTTGCAAAGCGCGGGCAAGCTGGCGCGCGGCGTCGCCACCGTAAAACGCGACATCAGCCACGAAGAACTGCAACGCCTGCACGAAGCCGGCGTGCGCGGCGTGCGCTTTAATTTTGTTAAACGCCTGGTGGACTTCACCCCCAAGGAAGAACTGCTGGAAATCGCCGACAAAATTGCGCCGCTGGGCTGGCACATCGTGGTGTATTTCGAAGCCGCCGACCTGCCCGAATTGTGGGACTTCTTCACCCATCTGCCGACCACGGTGGTGGTGGATCACATGGGGCGGCCGGATGTTAGCAAACCGGTGGACGGCGAAGAATTTGAATTGTTTGTCAAACTGATGGCCGAGCATCCGAACATCTGGAGCAAACTGTCCTGCCCCGAGCGCTTAAGCCTCACCGGCCCGAAAGCCTTGAACGGCGAGCAACACGCCTACACCGATGTCGTGCCCTTCGCCCGCCGCCTGATGCAGCAGTTCCCCGACCGCGTGCTGTTCGGCACCGACTGGCCGCACCCGAATTTGAAAGACCACATGCCGGACGACGGTTTGCTGGTAGATTATCTGGCGCAAATCGCCACCACCCCGCAGGAGCTGCAACAGATTCTGGTCGACAATCCGATGCGTTTGTATTGGCCGGAAGAAGTATAGCGAAGTACTAAAAAACTGATACGGCGTTATCTCGCTTGGTCGTACTCTATGTACTGTCTGCAGCTCGCTGCCTTGTATCAATTCTTTATTACTTTCGCTATAAAATAAAGCCGTATGATTTTTCAGACAGGCATTAAGCATGATGAAATGCCTGTCTGAAAACACCGAAAACAAAGGAGAATCCCATGGCAATCGACAAGCCGTATAAAGACATCCCCGGCACCACCATTTTCGATTCCGAGCAGGCCAGCAAAGGTTATCACCTGAACCAGTTCTGCATGTCGCTGATGAAGCCGGAAAACCGCGAACGCTTTAAAGCCAACGAGCGAGCCTATCTCGACGAATGGCCGATGACCGAAGAGCAAAAGCAAGCGGTGATGAGCCGCGATTTAAACCGCTGCATGGCCTTGGGCGGCAATATTTATGTGCTGGCCAAAATCGGCGCCACCGACGGCTTGAGCTTCCAGCAAATGGCCGGCAGCATGACCGGCATGACCGAAGAAGCCTACCGCAACATGATGATTAACGGCGGCCGCAGCATCGAAGGCAACCGCTATCTGCACGAGCAGAAAAAATAAAGCCGCCGCAACAGGAGAACAACATGGCAAAAATCACCGCAAGCGTTTACACCTCGCACATCCCCGCCGTCGGCGTGGCTTGGGATTTGAAAAAAACCGCAGAAGATTATTGGAAACCGGTATTTGCCGGTTACGAATACAGCAAACAATGGCAGAAAGAAAATAAGCCCGACGTGATTATCTTGGTGTACAACGACCACACCAACAACTTCGGTTTCGACCTAATCCCCACTTTCGCGCTGGGCATGAATGAAGAGTTCATCCCTTGCGACGAAGGCTGGGGGCCGCGCCCGATTCCGAACGTACCCGGCGACCAGGCCTTTGCCTCGCATCTGGCGCATTCTGTGATCGAACAAGGCTTTGATTTGACTTTGTGCTATGAGCTGGGCGTTGATCACGGTTTAACCGTGCCGCTGTCGCTGATGTTCGGCGATGTCGATCCTTGGCCGGTAAAAGTGATTCCCCTGCATGTAAACGTGGTGCAATATCCGGTACCCAGCGGCCAACGCTGCTATGATTTAGGCCGCGCCATCCGCAACGCGGTTGCCGCTTATGATGAAGACATCAACGTCCACATCTGGGGCACCGGCGGCATGAGCCACCAACTGCAAGGCCCGCGCGCCGGTTTGATCAATAAAGAATGGGACAACCAGTTCTTAGACGATTTGATTGCCGACCCGAAAACGCTGGCGAAAAAGCCGCATGTAGAATATGTGCGCGAAGCCGGTTCCGAAGGCATCGAATTGGTGATGTGGCTGATCGCCCGCGCCGCGATGTGCGAAGAAGGCCAACAGCCGGTGGTTAAACACCGCTTCTATCATGTGCCTGCATCCAATACGGCGGTGGGGCATCTGATATTAGAAGCCCCATCATCTGAATAACATTAAGTTCCTACCATTACCTCTTTCAGACAGGAGTTTTTATGAAAACCATTAAAGTAGCCCTCGCCGGTGCCGGCGCTTTCGGCGTCAAACATCTGGACGGCATTAAAAACATTCCCGATGTGGAAGTGATCGCCTTAATCGGCCGCGATTTGGCCAAAACCCAAACCGTGGCCGACAAATACGGCATCGGCTTTGTCACCGACGATTTGGCCGCCGCGCTCGCCCTGCCCGAGTTGGACGCGGTGATTCTGTGTACCCCCACCCAAATGCACGCCGCGCAAACCCTGCAATGCCTGCGCGCCGGTAAGCACGTGCAAGTCGAAATCCCGCTGGCCGACTCTTGGCGCGACGCCGAAGAAGTGCTGAACGTACAAAAAGAAACCGGCCTGGTTGCGATGGTCGGCCACACCCGCCGCTTCAACCCCAGCCACCAATGGGTGCACAACAAAATCGTTGCCGGCGAACTCAACATCCAGCAAATGGACGTGCAAACCTATTTCTTCCGCCGTACCAACACCAATGCGCTGGGCGAACCGCGTTCGTGGACCGACCACCTGCTGTGGCACCATGCCGCGCATACCGTCGACCTGTTCCAATACCAAACCAGCAGCCAAGTGGTGAAAGCCAACGCCATCCAAGGGCCGATCCACCCGACCTTGGGTATCGCCATGGATATGTCCATCCAGCTGCAAGCCGCCAGCGGCGCGATTTGCACCCTGTCGCTGTCGTTCAATAACGACGGCCCCTTGGGCACCTTCTTCCGCTACATCTGCGACAACGGCACCTACATCGCCCGCTACGATGATTTGGTGAACGGCAAAGAAGAAGCGATTGATGTGAGCAAAGTCGAC
>CALFOA010000372.1 GCA_937919795.1 uncultured Neisseria sp. | reverse complement strand
GCCTGCCGCGCGGGCGTTGGCGAGGTATTGCGCCATATATGCGTCAGATTTGACAAAGAGGGACACTGCTTTGAGAGTTCAGGAACCTGATTGTTAAATTTCTATTTTTCGAATGATTCATTTCCTCCTTTCGAGTGATGAAACGCATAAATTCATGTACAATGATGTCAGGAGTTCCGAACGTGTTTACATCGGAAAGGAGAAAAAGGAATGAACAAGAAATGGATCGCTTCTCTGGCCTGCGTCTGCCTGCTGGCTTCCAGCTTCACGACGGTGATGGCTGAAGGCATGAAGCCCGGCACCTACACGGAAGTCACCCGCGGCATGTATGACGGCCTGACGGTGGACGTAACCCTGTCTGAGAGCAAGATCGAGGACATCAAGGCCCGCGCTCCCTGGCTCCAGGAGCCCGACTGCCTGACCTGCCACCAGGGCAAGGCGGGAGACAAGGTGACCGAGCAATTCAAACTCTGGACCGCCCATGACGCTCCCCAGGCCGCCCGCTACGATGAAAGCCTGTGGCTGATCCGCGGCGGCCGGCCGGGTGCTGCGCAGGCGCTCTACGAGCAATTGCGGCGCAGCAACCTGCCAGCGATTCAACGCGCCACGTTGTTGGCTGAACTGGCCAACTACCCCAGCGAATCCGCACTGCAGCTGGCCAGCAAGGACCTCAACCACCCTGCCCCGCAAGTGCGTGAAAGCGCGGCGTTGCTGGTGCGTTATGCCAAATCCAGTGGCACGGCGATTTTCCTCGTCGGCCACGTCACCAAGGAAGGCGCGCTCGCCGGCCCGCGGGTGCTGGAGCACATGGTCGATACCGTGCTGTATTTCGAGGGCGACCAGCATTCCAACTACCGCATGATTCGCGCCATTAAAAACCGCTTCGGCGCCGCCAACGAATTGGGCGTATTCGCCATGACCGAACACGGCTTGAAAGGCGTGTCCAACCCGTCGGCCATCTTTCTTGCCAGCTATCGCGACGACGTGCCCGGTTCCTGCGTATTGGTCACCCAAGAAGGCAGCCGCCCGCTACTGGTGGAAATTCAAGCCTTGGTGGACGACGCGCACGGCTTTACCCCCAAACGGCTAACCGTCGGCCTAGAACAAAACCGCCTTGCCATGCTGTTGGCCGTGTTAAACCGCCATGCCGGAATTGCCTGTTTCGACCAAGATGTGTTTTTGAATGCGGTCGGCGGGGTGAAAATCAACGAACCGGCCGCCGATTTGGCGGTGATTTTGGCGATGCTGTCCAGCTTCCGCAACCGCCCGCTGCCGGAAAAAATGGTGGCCTTCGGCGAAATCGGCTTGAGCGGCGAAGTGCGCCCGGTGGCGCGCGGGCAGGAACGGCTGAAAGAAGCGGAAAAACTCGGTTTTAAACGCGCCATCGTGCCGAAAGCCAACCTGCCGCGCAACGCCAAAGAATTCCCCGGCTTGCAGATTTTCGGTGTCGGCAGTTTGCAGGAAGCGGTGGAGGTGTGTAGGAGCGCGGGTGAATGAAGTGGCGTTTTAAATCAACAGGTTGGTTTACTATCGGTATCATCGTAATTATTCTTGCGATGCTATTCTATGTACTCCACCGCCCGATAACATTGAAATGGCACAGACTCGAATCCAGCTTATTAATCATTTGTATATCGCCTCTTATACTCATACTGTTAACGGGTAATTTGCCCTTTAGCGATTTCATGGAAAAAAGATTGGCGAAGCAGGCCAAATGGCGGCGAGTAATTGCCCAAAACAGTTATGCTGCTTTTAACTTTTTTCTAAGTATCTTCCTTATCGTACAAACTATCGCTTGGATAAGCTGCCAATTTGAAGATCCCCAAATCATGCAGGCAGAGATTATGAGAGTTCAAACTAGTGCCAAAAGTTGTGATAAATGGACGCTGAAGTTGGCCAACCAAGCCGAGGTTAGAGTCTGCCAAACCGGGCCTTGGCTGGAATGGCAAAGCGGGCAAATCATCGAAGTGAGCGTGCGCGAATCTGCTTTGGCTTATGAAGTGTCTTATTACCGTCATTAAAATGGTGTTTATAGCTAAATGCCTGTCTGAAAAAACTTTTATCTTCAATGGAATCCCGCCATGTCCCACCTGATTATGTTCAACAAGCCTTACGGCGTTATCTGCCAGTTCGGCGAACATGAAAAACACGCTTCGCTAAAGCAATATATTGATGCACCGGGATTTTATCCGGCAGGGCGCTTGGATACCGACAGCGAAGGTTTGCTGTTGCTCACCGATGAAGGCCGTTTGCAGGCGAGGATTGCCGAGCCTAAATTCAAGCTGGAAAAAACTTATTGGGCGCAACTGGAAGGCAGCCCGAACGAAGAGGGCTTGGCAATGCTGCGAAAAGGGGTGGACTTAAAGGATTTTGTGACCCGACCGGCCAAAGTGCGCTTGCTGGATGCGGGGGAAACCGAGGTATTGTGGCCGCGCCAACCGCCGATACGGGTGCGCCAAACAGTACCGGATTTCTGGTTGGAAATCAAAATCAGCGAGGGTAAAAATCGCCAAGTGCGCCGGATGACGGCCAAAGCGGGCTTTCCGTGCTTGCGTTTGATACGGGTGGGAATAGGGCGCATCAGTCTGTTTGATGAAAACCTCGTGCCGGGGCAGTGGCGTTATACCGAAAAACTACCTTGAATAAAATAAATGCCTGTCTGAAAAAATATTTTTCAGACAGGCATTACAGTTTTTACCGCTTGATTGCCGTATTGCGGGAGGTAGGGTGTGTGGCGCAAGCCACGCACGCGGTTGTTTAAGTCTCGACCAACTGTCTGAACGCCCAATCAATGGGGTTTTCAGACAGGCATTACTGTTTTTACCACTTGATTGTTATATTGCGGGCGGTAGGGTGTGTGGCGCAAGCCACGCACGCTGTTGCTAGAAACTCAAACAACGCGTGCGTGCGTACCGCACACACCTTACATCTGCGAGCTAGGGCTTACTTCGCTACCCAACGATATTTATCTTTGCCAGCCGCCTCAACTTGCCCGATTCCCGGAAACGGCAGGTGCATACCGGCTACCACGGTATGGTTTTTCGCTGTTTGCGCGAAAATCGCTTGGCGCGTTTTGCGGGCGGCGTTTTCGTCGGCATCGTATTTCAAGGCCGCTTCGGGGTGGTCAAACTGAATATAGGCATTATGAACAATGTCGCCCCACACCAACAGCGATTGCCCTTGCGAAGTGATTTCATAGCCGCTGTGGCCGGCGGTGTGTCCCGCCAAATTCACGCTTTTGATGCCGTCAAACACCGTTTCGCCGGCGGCAAAGGTTTTCACACGGCCTTGATAAGCCGCCATCACCGCAGCGGCGCTGTCTAATTTACTTTCCGCTTGGCTCAAATACAGCGTGGCATTTGGGAAGGTGGCTTTACCCCCGGTCAGCAAGCCGCCGGTGTGGTCGGGGTGGGTATGCGTGAGCAACACCGTATTGACTTGTTCGGGGCGGTAACCCGCTTGCTGAAGATGTTCGGTAAACACCTTGCCGTCTGCCTTGCCCGCATCAATCACGATAAGTTGCTTATCCGAGCGCAGCAAATAAGCATTGAGCGCGCCTTGCAGGCTGCCGTCCGCCATTCTCGGCGCATGGTTACGGTTGGCGATTTCATTGATTTGCGCCGTGCTCAACGGCTTGCCGTCAAACCAGCTCGGATCCATGCTGAGGATATCCAAATTAAGCGCAATAAAATCATAGGCACCGATTTTTTGGCGGGATACTTTGCTGCTGTCCGCGGCCACGGCTCCACTCGCCGCCGAAGCGGCTTGGGTTTGTGGCGATACCGGCTCTTTACTGTCGGTGTGGGCACAAGCCGCCAATGCGGCGATGATGCCGGTTAGTAATAAAGGTTTGAAATTCATTGAGTTAATCTCTTGTGGTGATCATCATTGATTGTTCTGTTGATTCTTTCGAATGTCGTTATCTGCCATTTAAACATATGTAGGCCGTCTGAATACAGGTTTCAGGCGGCTTGGTTGGGTTGATGGGGCTGTTGCGTATTGCGAATGGTAGTGAACGGTAACACTGTTGCTACGTATACAGGCTACGCTTGCTGGCTATATACAATACTCTAACTCCACATGGTTTTTTTCTGCCTTAAGCTTTTCTAAAATGAAATCATAGAAGCAACATGAAGCTTCAAACATTTCCCAAATATCATCAATAGACATCCTTTCAACTACTTCAGATTTAAAACCTTCATGAACTAAATTATTTCGTAATCTACCAAGTTGCATAAATTGACTTTGCTTCTGTGTTAGTTGTATATCTTCCTTTATTTCACTTCCAACTTTTTCCTTAAATTCATCACCAAATAACCTAAAAAATTTATTTGCATTATTGGCCTCCCAATCAAAAAGCTTGTGATACTCTCTATCTAATGCCTGTTTTTTTAAAAAATTACAAAGTAAACT
>CALFOA010000371.1 GCA_937919795.1 uncultured Neisseria sp. | reverse complement strand
ACACTCTTTCCCTACACGACGCTCTTCCGATCTAAGGTGCTTCTATCAAGCCATATTCGTTAATCTTTGCAAAGGTTGCAAGATATGAGATAAGACCGATGTTAGGACCTTCAGGAGTTTCGATAGGACACATTCGGCCATAGTGTGTGTAGTGTACGTCACGAACCTCAAATCCTGCACGATCTCTTGAAAGACCGCCCGGGCCGAGGGCTGAAAGACGACGCTTGTGGGTAAGCTCTGCAAGTGGGTTACCCTGATCCATGAACTGTGAAAGCGGTGAAGAACCGAAGAATTCTTTAATTGCCGCTGTTACGGGACGGATATTGATGAGTGAGTTAGGTGAAAGCGACTCCATATCCTGTGACTGGGTTGTCATTCTCTCTCTTACTACTCTTTCAAGACGGGAGAAACCGATTCTGAACTGGTTCTGAAGAAGTTCGCCTACGCAGCGGATTCTTCTGTTGCCGAGGTGGTCGATATCATCTGTATTACCGACACCGTGAGCAACACAGTTGAGGTAGTTGATTGTTGCAAAGATATCATCAACCGTGATGTGGTTAGGAACAAGCTCATCTGCACGGCTTCTGAGCATTTCCTTGAGGTCATCCTCATTCTCACAGGAATCAAGAATTTCGCAAAGAACATCAAAACGAACATTTTCCTTGATATCACACTCTGCTTCTGCGTCAAAATCAACATAGCAAGCGATGTCAACCATACCGTTTGAAATAACCTTAACGATTGTTTCATCGGCAGCCTTTACATAGGCAATCTTAACACCTGCGTTTTCGATTTCAAAAGCCTTTTCCTTTGTGATTTTTTCATCACGAAGAGCCATAACCTCGCCTGTGCGTGGGTTGGCAATCGGCTCTGCAAGAACCTGACCTTCAAGACGGTTTGCAATACCGAGCTTTTTGTTGTATTTATATCTGCCTACTCTTGACATATCATAACGACCGGGGTCAAAGAACAGGTTGTTTATGTGTGTCTGCGCACTGTCAACTGTCGGAGGCTCAGACGGACGGAGCTTTTTGTAAACCTCGATAAGACCTTCTTCAACATTTGAAGCGGCATCCTTTTCGATAGTAGCTCTCATTCTTTCATCGTCACCGAAATAGTCGAGAATTTCGGCATCCGTGCCAAGACCGAGTGCTCTGATAAATGATGTAACGGGAAGCTTACGGTTCTTATCAATACGAACATAAAAAACATCGTTTACATCGGTTTCATATTCAAGCCATGCACCACGATTCGGGATAACTGTTGTTGAATACAGTTCCTTACCGGTTTTATCGTGATCCATTTTATAGTAAACGCCCGGGCTTCTTACAAGCTGTGAAACGATAACACGCTCAGCACCGTTGATAACGAATGTGCCGCTTGCGGTCATCAGCGGGAAATCGCCCATAAATACATTGCTCTCTTTGATTTCACCCGTTGACTTGTTCAAAAGTCTTGCGGTTACTCTGAGAGCAGCTGAATATGTTGCATCACGAACCTTACACTCAATTACGCTGTAGTTCGGGTGATCAACATCAAGTGTGTAGTCGATAAAATCGAGAACAAGGTTGTCCTGATAATCGGTAATGCCCGAAACATCTTTAAATACTTCTTTAAGACCTTCGTCAAGCAACCATTTGTATGACGCTTTCTGAATGTCGATAAGATTAGGCATATCAATTACTTCATCGATTTTACCAAAACTCATTCTTTCGGTGTTGCCAAGCTTTACGGGTTTGACATTAACCATAGGCGTATCACTCCTTAAAAAATCTATGAAACGGGGCAAGCGGTACTGAAAATCTGCTCATAAAAAGCTCTTGACACAAAAGGATTTTTGTGATAATATCCCCTTGTCGGATAAAGTTTTTTGCTGATTTTCCCGACCTCTTCGGTACATATCCCCATTATGGTACATTTTATTATTCTATATTGAAATAATCAATAAGTCAAGAGAATTTTCGGATTTTTTTCGGATTTTACTGACTTTTTTATATTTTTACAGGTTTTATTTCCCGAAAAGAATTATTTTTCTTTTCGGGCTATTTTTTACATCCAAATGCAACACCCGACACGGTGTATGGTTTTAAACAGTGTAGGTAAACCACCATTCACCTATACCGTCAGTCGCAAGGCTACCGTTTGTTTTGGTTGAACAGCCAAAATAAACAAGCCATTTTGGTCCGTGCCGATTCTGGGATTCAAAAAAAATCGGATCTGGGTGGTAAAACAATGGCTGTGAATAAAGGAAGTATTGGTGAGGAGTTGGTTAAACAATTGAAAGGTGCAGAGGCGCCTGCAAAAATAGAAGAATTTGTCGATCGCCTTGATGTTTTTTCGGCTGTTTTGAATGGACAGGCGGACGCTGCTGTAACAGATAGTGTGGTGATGAATTATTATGCGAAAAATTCACCTGGAAAATTCCGCGTACTGAATGACAGCTTGCAAGAAGAAGAGTTTGGCGTAGGGATGCGTCCAGCGGATACTGAATTGTTAGCGAAAATCAACAAGGCTTTGGCTGAGATGCAGGCAGATGGCACGGCGCAGACGATTTACCAGCGCTGGTTTGGAGAGAGCAAGTAATTCAGGCGTATTGCAGCAAGAAACAGGAAATTTAGGAGTTCAATATGAATGCAGCTTCAGTTCGCCGAGCAATTGGCATTACGCTGGTTTTGCTTGTTATTTCTTTGGGGGCTTTGGGCTATGCCTTTTATGCGATGCAGCGCGCCTCAGTCAACCACGAGCAAACGGATGAAAACCGGATTCAGGCACAGCGCTTGATTTCTGAAACCCAACAAAGTTCGAACGATTTGTCGCGTCTTGCGCGTAATTTTGTGGCAACGCTTAACCCGGAATATTTGCGCCAATACTATGCGGTGCTGGATATTCGTGAAGGCCGTATTTCGCGCCCCGAGCGTTACCATGATATTTATTGGAAACTGGTGGATATCACCAATCCGCAAAAGCCCCGGCCCGATACCGATCAAGCCATCCCGCTAAGGGATCTGTTGAGGCAAGCGGGCTTTACCGAGCAGGAATTGGCGCTGGTGCTGCAGTCGGAAGCAGAGTCCAATACCTTAGCGCTGATTGAGGTGGAGGCCATGAACATGGCGCAAGGCCGTTATCTGGATGCCCAGGGTACCTACGCGCGGTTGGATACGCCGAACCCCGAACGTGCCTCGCAAATGTTATATGACGAAAAATATGCTGCGGGTATTTTGGCGGTATCCAGGCCGTTGGACGAGTTCTCTGTGCTGGTGGAAACGCGGCTGCAAGGCGCTTTGGCTTCGGCGCAAAATGCCCAGCGGTATGCGCTGTATCTGTTCCTGGCCTTGATGGTGACGAGTTTCGCTTTGATTGGTTTGCTGATGTATTTGGGCAGCCGCCTCTCGCGCTTGACGATTGCCGAGCGTGCCGCGCAACAGAAACGGGCGGAAGACGAGAACGAGCGCCTGAACGACTCGGTAATTAACGTGCTGCAAGCGGTAAACGCCTTGTCCGAGCGGGATCTGACCGTGCAAGCGCCTGTGACCGAAGACATTATTGGCACGGTGTCCGACTCGATCAACCAGTTGGCCTCTGAAACAGCGCGCGTATTGCACGGCGTAACCGATATTGCGGGCCAGGTGGCGCAGGTGTCGAGCAATGTGAAGCAGCAGGCCGAAACGGTAGCGCAAACGGCCGAGAGCGAGCGCCAGAGCGTGGAGCAGATGACCACGTCGCTGCAAGGCGCGGTACAAACCATGGACCGCATGGCTGAAATGGCCTCGCAAAGCAACCGGTCTGCCGAGCAGGCGACGCAAGTTACCAACAACGCCTTGAGCACGGTAAGCGATACCGTGCGCAGCATGGAATCCATCCGCGCTACCATTGCCGAAACGGAAAAACGCATCAAGCGCTTGGGCGAACGTTCGCAAGAGATTAGCGGTATCGTGAATCTGATTAATACCATCTCTGAGCGTACCCACGTGCTGGCGCTGAATGCGTCCATGCAGGCGGCTGTGGCCGGTGAAGCCGGCCGAGGCTTCTCGGTGGTGGCGGAAGAGGTGCAGCGGCTGGCGGAAAGTTCGCGAAACGCTACCCAGCAGATTGCCGCGCTGGTGAACAACATCCAGTTGGAGACGAACGAAACCATCAACACGGTGAACCGCACGATCGAGCAGGTGGTGGAAGGTTCCGAACAGGCGCAGGCAGCCGGGGAGCAAATGCGCCGTACGCAGGAAATTACCGCGCAGCTCGTATCGCAGGTACAAGGCATTGCACAAGCCTCGGCGCAACAGAAAGAGATGTCGCACCAGTTGCTGCAAGCCGTACGCCAGATTGGTGATGGTACGCAGCAAACTGCGCAGCAGATTGAAGCGCAGAACCGTGAAACGGACATCTTGCAACAAGCCGCCTCGCGACTGGTGGAGTC
>CALFOA010000370.1 GCA_937919795.1 uncultured Neisseria sp. | reverse complement strand
CTCCACCGCCGACAAGACCATGGCCGCTAACGCTTCCGACGCCACCACCGACAGTTACGGCAACGGTGCCGCCATGCGCATCGGTGCCGTCGGCTTTCTCGCTAAAACGGAAGAGCAAGTGCGCCGCTGGAGCCACGCCATCACCGCTACCAGTCACAATAGCCCGGAAGCCATCAAAGCCGCCGAAGCAACGGCACTAACCGTATTCCATTTGCGAAACGGCCTGTCCAAAGCCAAGCTGCGTAAGCTCATCGAAGAACAGTACTACGCCTTAGACGGCCTCTCCGTGGAATACCTGCACGAAACCCTCAAAAAAGACGACTCCAGCCAGGGCACCATGCCCGTTGCCTTCACCGTCTTCTTCGAATCCGACGACTTCGAAACCGCCATCCGCAACGCCATCTACATCGGCGGCGACACCGACACCATTGGCGCCATCGTCGGCACCTGGGCTCAAATCATCTACCCTATCCCCAACGACATCACCGAACGCGTCATCACGCGCCTGGACCCGAAAATCCGGCAGTGTATCTACAACTTTGACAGTACCGTGCGCTAACAACTTCGACTGCACTATACACTAACCAAGGAGGATTACCATGAACCAGCTCGAATTGCTTCAAAACCTAGGCCACACCAAACAAGCCAAGCTCCTCGGCACCGCCATCGGCGATATGAACGGCTCAAAGTACGAGTGGTGGAGTATCAAGAGCCGCGACTTTGAAATCTGCGGCAAATCCTCGCGCGTAACCGACGACACCGTCATGACCTGCGCCGTTGCGGAAGCCTTGCTGTGCACCCTCTCTGAAATAAAACGCCCCCACGCCGCTTCCTTTGACACCCTCTTGCATCGCAACACCTGTGAAATGATGCGCCGCTGGGGTACTAAGTACCCTCACGCCGGATACGGTGGTCGTTTTCGTCACTGGCTTCGAGCCGATCCGTCAGACACAACCTTTCCTACCGACAGCTTCGGTAATGGTGCCGCCATGCGCATCGGCCCCGTAGGCTTCCTCGCCCAGACCGAAGAACAAGTCCGTCATTGGAGCCGCATTATCACCGCCACCACGCACAACTCCGTAGAAGGCATCAAAGACGCCGAAGCCACAGCACTAGCCGTTTTTCACCTACGTCATGGCATGCCAAAAGACCAACTGCGCAAACTCATCGAAGAAAACTACTACCCCTTAGACGGCCTCTCCGTCGAACAACTGCATGAAACCTACGACATGGACGTCACCTGCCAAGGCACCATGCCCGCTGCCTTCACCGTCTTCTTCGAGTCCGACGACTTCGAAACCGCCATGCGCAACACCATCTACATTGGCGGCGACACCGACACCATCGGCGCCATCGTTGGCACCTGGGCCCAAATCATCTACCCCATTCCCAACCACATCGTCGAACGCGCCGTTGACAAAATGGACACGCGTATTAAAGAGTTTATAGCCAAGTTTGATAGCAATCTAAACTAATAAGCAACAAAAGAGGATCTAGTATGTCCATTCATACTAAATCCTCTTTGTTTTGGTACTCTGGTAGTAGCCATAATTATGGCCTCTAGAAAATAAACCTAGGGCCTTAATGAAGAAGGCCCGACAATCGTAAGACGCCGGACCATTTCTTCATACTTTGTAAGTTTCGAGAGATGAGTCTGACGCCGCTAAACGTATGACTATCTCTATTTGTATTTTAACGATATTATCTATCTAAGTCAACCATAAACCCCAAAGCTCTATGTCACATGCTTTTTCTATCCCCACAAGCATCTTGCTCAGATTTCCGCGTTCCCCCGCCGATGTGCTGTACACCGGCATCCGCCGCAAGGGCCGTTCCGGCCCGAAGCCATCGAAAAGGCATCAGCGTCCGAAACCGCTAAAACAATAGAGCCTCTTCAGCGTAACGGCTCAACGGCTTATGATGAACGGCGAAAAGAGTTTTGGTGT
>CALFOA010000369.1 GCA_937919795.1 uncultured Neisseria sp. | reverse complement strand
GTATTGTTTACCGCCGGTTTTTACGACCGCGTACATACTCAACTCCATGAGAATTTGGTTAAAAACACTGCACCGAAGCACAGAACCCGAAATTCTAGCCTTCTTCCTTATACTTGTCAAATATTTATTTAAAAATCCGCACGATACGCCTGCTTAATGCAATTAAAGCGGGTTGCTGATATAATTGCGCGCTGTATTTTAAGCCGAATCCGCTCAATACGCGGTATTCAGCGCAACGCCGGAACCGAAAGTTCATCATGCTCGAAAACCTGCCTTATTTCCAAAAACACCTCGAATCCGATTTAGGCCGCGTAAACGTGGTCATCAATCAGGCCGTACAATCGGAAGTCGCGCTGATCTCGCAAATCGGCACCTACATCATCAGCGCCGGCGGCAAGCGCCTACGCCCGATCATCACCATTCTGGCCGGTAAATCATTGGGCTACGATCACGACAAACTGTATTCTCTGGCTGCGATGGTGGAGTTTATTCATACCTCTACCCTGCTGCACGACGACGTGGTAGACGAAAGCGAGCTGCGCCGCGGCCGTAAAACCGCCAACAATCTATTTGGCAACGCCGCCGCCGTATTGGTGGGTGACTTTCTGTATACCCGCGCATTCCAATTAATGGTCGGCTCCGGCAGCATGAAAATCTTGGAAGTGATGGCCGATGCCACCAACATCATCGCCGAAGGCGAAGTGATGCAGCTGATGAACATCGGCAATACCGACATTACCGAAGCGGAATATGTGCAGGTGATCCAATACAAAACCGCCAAACTGTTTGAAGCCGCCGCGCAAGTGGGCGCCATCTTGGCCGGTGCCGATGAAACGCAAGAGCAGGCGTTAAAAGAATACGGTATGCACGTCGGTACTGCTTTTCAGATTATCGACGATATTCTCGATTACTCGGGCGACACTACTGAAATCGGCAAAAACGTCGGCGACGATTTGGCCGAAGGCAAACCCACCCTGCCCTTGATTTACCTGATGCAGCAAGGCAACGAGCAGGCCGCCGCTGATGTACGCCACGCCCTGCAAAATGCCGACCGCAGTTATTTTGAAAAAATCCATCATCACGTAATACACTCCGACGCCTTGGCCTATTCCACCGAACAGGCCCGCATCGCTGTCGAACAAGCCACCGCTTGCTTAAGCAAACTGCCGGATAACGAGATTACCCAAGCCATGCGTGCGCTGGCAGAAGAATCATTGATGCGGATTTCTTAACTCCTCAAAAAACTCGCCGTAGTTCAACGGATAGAACGTATGCCTCCTAAGCGTAAAATACAGGTTCGATTCCTGTCGGCGAGGCCAAAAATCAGGCTGCCTGAACTTTTTCAAGCAGCCTTTATCACAAGCATATACTTCACCCTCCAGAGAAATACATGGAAGAAACTCTATTGCCCCAGCTTATCGCGCTCGAAGCCGAGCTGCATCATCACTCCATTTTATGCAGCCCCGCGCGCTTGGAAGTGTTGTTGCATCCGCGGTTTCATGAAGTCGGCCAATCCGGCTCACCTTACAGCCGCGAAACCGTTATCCGTTATTTGGCCTCCTGCCATGAAGCACCACCTACCCGCTCTGCCAATCATGCTTTACAAATGATAGGCACACAGCAGGCCTTACTGACTTATGTTTCTGCGCTGCCACGAGCTGCTGGCGATACTGTCTACACTTGGCGCTCATCAATTTGGGTGAATGAAAATGATGGCTGGCAGTTAATTTATCACCAAGGCACGCCTGCTTCTGCTGTTTCAATAGACAATTTACGGAAACAAGGAAAATTACCGTAACAGCCTTTTTCAAAAATGCCTGTCTGAAACTTTGCTTAATTGTCAGCAAAAAAAGAAGCGCTTCCAAAAAGGAAAGCGCCCAAACAGAGAGAATACACAATGATAACAACAAAAGAACTGGTTTTCAGATAACAGGGCATCCCGACCCTGCATCATGAATAAAACTTATTTTTTCAAACCCAACTGCATCGCACCGTCATGAGAAAATTGGATTTCTTTGACTACGCTGAAGACTTTCGCTTCACCGTTCATGAACATCGGACGTACGGTTTGATCTTCCATCCACGCTACGGCACGGTTATCGATGCTGGCATCACCGCTGCTGCGGGTAACGCGTACATTATCAATAGAACCATCGGTATTGATGGTCATGCGAACAGCCAACTTACCGGTAATATTTGCACCGGAAGCGGCGACTTCAGCGTTTTTCTTGAAGAATTGTACGCCTTGTGCAGCTGCACCTTGAGCAGAGAAAAGTGCAACAGAAACTAAAATAGTAGACAAAGTATGGCGAATAGACATTTTTTAACCCTTTAAATTTGTAATGTAAATAAATTTGCCGGTATTTTTGTTTGCATCCCCACCGGCCTTAATCTTTTTTACTGCTTGTATTGCGTTTTCAGCGTTGCGCTGTTTGTTTAGTTGTTGCCATTGTGCCTATTTTTTTAACTTTTGACAACTTGTAATTTGTCAAAAAATTTTGTCTTCCGATTATTTTTTCTGACGAGCGGTACTTTTGAGGTGACACCCTAGGGCAAGAGCCGACAATTTACGTCAACCCGCTTTTCTCAACCACTCAACCGACTATAAAAAATCATAAAAAACATTATCTTATTTTAGAGTTTAGTATCTTATTTCAAGGTAAAAATAGCATGCAATCGTGAATGTGCCGGATTTTGTCATAAAAAAATTATCCGATTATCTTAAAAAATAACCGGATAATCTGTATTTTATGTATCCTTTAAACAACAAAAAACAGGGAATATTTTTTACTTTTTTGTTGACAG
>CALFOA010000368.1 GCA_937919795.1 uncultured Neisseria sp. | reverse complement strand
ATTTTTATTTCACAAACCGACCCCAATGGGGTCGGCTCGGATAGCGGAATCACCGTGTTTAAGCGGCTTCAACCTGCTCCCGATTACGCAACATATCGGGGGTGACCAACACCACTTGGCCGCTGCTACTGATGCGGAAGTATTTGGCATCTTCTTCGGGATTGATGCCGATTTGCATGCCATCCGGAATCACGCAGCTGCGCTCAATGATGCAGTTTTTTAAATGACAATTTTTGCCGATGGAAACATTTGGCAGTATCACCGCTGAATCAATGGTAGAACCTTCTTCTACTGTTACCCGGCCGAACAATACCGATGAAGTAATCTGGGCATCGGTAATGATGCAGCCGCCGTTGATCAGAGAGTTATCCAGCGTACGGCCGGTTTTGTCTTTATAGAAAAATTTGGCCGGCATCGATTGGGTGGGCAGGCCGCGGATAGGCCAATAGTTATCGAACAGGTTGAGTTGCGGATGTTCGGTAACCAAATCCATGTGGGTACGCCAGTAGCTGTCGAGGGTACCGACATCACGCCAGTAAATACTGCCCTCGGCGTTGCGCCCCATGCAAGAACGCTCAAACGGGTGGGCGTACAACACGCCTTCTTCCAGCGCACGCGGAATCACATCTTTGCCGAAATCATGGTGGGTATTCTCACGGCCGACTTCGGTATCCAATGATTCATAAAGATAATCGGCATCAAATACATAAATGCCCATTGAGGCCAGGGAATAATCCGGTTTCTCACGCATCGCCGGCGGATTGCTCGGTTTTTCAATAAATTCTTGTACTTTCAGATGTTCGTTTACCGCCATGATGCCAAACTGATCGGCCTCGCTGCGTTTGACTTCGATACAGCCTACCGTGCATCTGGCGCCGCTGTTGATGTGGTCGCGCAGCATTTGCATGTAATCCATTTTATAGATGTGATCACCGGCCAGAATCAGCACATGCTTGGGTTTGTAATGTTCCTGCATGATGCTGACATTCTGCCAAACCGCATCGGCGGTACCGCGATACCACATGGCTTCGTCTACTTGTTGGCGGGCGGGCAGCATATCGACAAACTGGCCGCGGTCACGCGGCATAAACGACCAAGCGTGTTGCAGATGGCGCAGCAGCGAATGGGCTTCGTATTGGGTAATCACACCGATTTTGAACAAATTGGAGTTGAGACAATTTGAGAGGGTGAAGTCGATGATGCGCCAGTTACCGCCGAAATAGACGGCGGGTTTGGAGCGGCGGTCGGTCATCTCGTGCAAGCGCGATCCGCGGCCGCCGGCCAGAATCAATACCAGCGTGTTGTCGGCGATGCTGTGGCTGCTTAGATACCGTTCGGTTTCATATTTATTATCGGTAGCAAGAGCATTCATAAGTTTCTCCTTTGGTTGAGGTGGTTAGGTCTTCTTATAAAAAATCCAAATGCCCATGTGGTCTACACGGCATTCGGGGTGTCGGTGCTCGTAATCTTGCGAGGGAGCCAACCGGATGTTCCACTTGCCGGGGGGCAAATGAAAAATTTGTTCACTGCGCTTGGCGTTCACCAGTAGCAACCATTGCTTATCAATCAAAACCTGTAGCGCTTTACTGTTGCGGTCTTCCCAGTGTTTGTACATTTCTAAGCCGTCGGCGGTTAACCAATGCACGCGGCCGTCCCACCATTCGTCTTCGTGTAGTAGGGGTATTTCGCGGCGCAAAGCAATCAGTTGCTGAACATAATCTTCCAGTATGCTGTCGCGTTGCGGCCAATCCAGCCAAGTGGTGGCATTATCTTGGCAGTAACCGTTATTGTTGCCGGCCTGGCTGTTACCGAATTCGTCGCCGGCCAGCAGCATGGGAGTGCCGTTGGCAAGAAACAGC
>CALFOA010000367.1 GCA_937919795.1 uncultured Neisseria sp. | reverse complement strand
CGATCTGATTACCGGCATCGACATCGTGCAAGAGCAACTGCGCATTGCCGCCGGCTTACCGCTGCAATACAAGCAGGAAGACGTGCAAATCGAAGGCCACGCCTTTGAATGCCGTATTAATGCCGAAGACCCGTACAACTTCATTCCCAGCCCCGGCATGATTGAAAGCTGCCACCTGCCCGGCGGTTTGGGCGTTCGCGTCGACAGCCATATTTACCAAGGCTACCGCATTCCGCCAAACTACGACAGCTTAATCGGCAAAATCTGCGTGCACGGCAAAACCCGTGAGCAGGCAATGGCTAAAATGCGGGTGGCGCTGGCCGAGCTGGCGATTACCGGCATCAAAACCAACACTGCCCTGCACCGCGATTTATTTGTCGATGGCGGTTTCCAAAAAGGCGGCGTGAGCATCCATTATCTGGAACGCTGGCTGGAAGAGAAAAAAGCCAAGAAAACCGAATAAACCACCGAACCGCTTGTCTTCACACAGGCGGTTTTTTGTTTTCAGACAGATATTTATATGAATGCCTGTCTGAAAAACATTGTAAAAAATTAATAAAAAACAAAGCAAAAACCATGATCAAACGTCTGATTACACTGAACGTGCTGCTATTGTGCAGCACCACTTCCTATGCACAAAACATTCCGACCACGCTACAAGGTAAGTGGGTAAGCACTTGGGACGGTAAACTTGCCACCAATAAAGTCCGTAGTTATTGCAGGGAAGATCAAGCCCATGATAATGCGGCCTCGATGAATATCCGTGCTAACAACATAGATATCCATTACTGGGAAGCCAGTGAAACCATAGACCGCCTGCAATACAGTCTGCACACACCCAAGCTGATACGCGGTTCCGCCCGTTTTGCTCAAAGCGGTTTTGAGGTTGATGAGCACGGCGACTTCATCGATAAAGACCGAGTATTCCGCCGTAAAATCGAGTTCCGCCTGCACAACGGCAAGCTCGTCGAATTATACTGGGATCAGGATGCCAAAAAATGGAGTAAACGGGTTTGGCATCGCTGCGCTTAATGTAAGAATACAGATATTCCCCAAAATCCAAGTCGTTTTTAAAATGCCTGTCTGAAAACGCATTCCCATTGTTTTCAGGTAAAATAACCTGATTCAACTTTCATCGGACATCCCAACCATGGCCTATCAACAAATCACCTTATTCGTACACGAACGCATCGCCGAGCAGCTTTCCGACGCCCTGATGGAACACGGCGCGCTTTCTACCGCTATTGAAGACGCCTACGCCGGTACCGATGAAGAACAGGCGATTTTCGGCGAACCCGGTATGCCGGGCGGTCAAATCTGGCAGCGCAGTAAAGTTGTTGCGCTGTTTAACGAAGAAGACAATGCCAAAGCGATACTTGCCACCGCTTCAGAAGCGCTCAGCATCGAGCCGCCACCCTTTCAAACCGAATTACTGCCCGAACAAGACTGGGTACGCCTCACCCAATCGCAGTTCGACCCGATCAAAATTTCCGACCGCCTGTGGATTACCCCCACTTGGCATCAAGCGCCGGACGAAAATGCCGTTAATCTGCAACTCGACCCCGGCCTAGCCTTCGGTACTGGCAGCCACCCCACTACCCACCTATGCCTGCAATGGCTAGACAGCCAGCTGCAAGCAGGCGAAAGTGTACTCGATTACGGCTGCGGCTCCGGCATTCTCGCTATCGCCGCGATGAAACTCGGTGCCGGCTCGGCCATCGGCGTCGATATCGACCCGCAAGCCATCCGCTCCAGCAACGATAACGCCGCACAAAACCAAGTCGACGCCCGCTTCTATCTGCCCGACGAATTGCCCGAAGGCCAGTTTGATGTGGTGGTCGCCAACATTCTCGCCAACCCGTTGCGTATGCTCGGCGAAATGCTGGCCGGCCGTACCCGCAGCGGCGGCCGTATCGTGTTATCCGGCATTTTGGAAGAACAAATAGAAGAAATGAACGAAATCTACCGCCAATGGTTCGATATGAACGAAGCCGAAACCGATAACGGCTGGGCGCGCTTGAGTGGCGTCAAACGCGCTTAAGAACGCAAAAACGGAGCAGATCACTTCTGCTCCGTTTTTTTCAAGCCCATTAATGTCGGCAAACCGCCTGCCCCACCGGCTCCCAAAATATCCCTTGCACCCGCTTCTGCTGATCAAACACCAGCTTATACTGGCATTGTTGCTGCCTGCCGGCAAACACATAGCGGTAAAGATAATTCCATTCGGTGAGATAAGAATTACCATAATGCCAAGGCTTGCCCAACAAGCTCCTAGCCTCATCCATCGTCATCCCTACCCGAACCGCATTGAGACGGTCGAAATTCGGTTGACTGCCCGCACTGGCATCACGCACCGTGCGCCATTGCAAAATATGGTTCACCCGATAAGGCTCTCGGGCTTCGGTGATTTCCAACACGCGGCTGCCACCTTGGTTTTGCACCGAAACCGGCTTAACTTCCTTCATAGCCATCTTAGTCGGTTGTTGTTGACTGGAGCAGCCGAATAGCGCCAACAGCGGCAGCCATATCGTGCATTTAATAACATGATTCATACATTATCCCGCATGGATATATTGATTGATTTTTATGGTTTTATGATTCAGACAGGCATACCCTCGCCTGCCGTTTACTGATTAGTATCAGGCGCAAGCGGTGCACCGGCCGGGTGTTTATAGCGGTTATAGGCAAACAGATATTGGTTGGGGAAACGCCTCACCCAATAGGCCACATTATCGTTCACTACTTGCGCGTCATGCACTTTTTCGCCGTTCAACTCGCCGCGCAAAGGCTCGATGTGCAACACAAAACCGCGGCCATCCGGCAAGCGTTCGCCACAGAAAAATAAGGTTTTAACCCCTTTTACCTGCGCCAACTTGCCCGCCAAGGTCATGGTATACGCATCACGACCAAAAAACTTCGCCCACACGCCGTCACCTTCTTGCGGATCGGGCACATGATCAGGCAGCACAATCGTCGCCTCACCCGCACGCAACGCTTTAATAATCTGCTTCACCCCCTGCATATTGGTCGGTGCCGTTTTGCCCTTACCACGCACCCTACCCGCCTGCATCACCGCATCAAACGCCGCAATTTTCGGTGGTTTATACATCGCCGTTAGCGGAAACGGCAACTGTTCGCTAAGATAACGACCGGCCAAATCATAGCTGCCAATATGCGGCGTAATCAGCAACAAGCCCTCGCCTGCCGCCAGCGCCTCCTCCACATGTTCCCAACCGTGTACCTCGCGAAACAATCCGGCCACGGCTTGCGGTTCGCGGAAAAACGCCACCGGCAATTCCAGCCCGCCCTTAGCCGTTTCGCGCAACACGCTTTTAATCATCGCATCATCCGCCGCCATACCGGCAGTACGCAAATTATCAGCAATTTGCGTGCGCGCTTTGGGTGCCAGATAAAACGACAAACTGCCCGCCGCATTGCCAACAGCATGCAACAGCGGCAGCGGCAATTTGGCCAGCAGGCGGAATAAGAAGAAAATAACAGACTGCATCATTTAGCGGGTTTGGCATAATGAAAAAACTTATTGTAATAGAAAAGCACCGCCCTTCCCCGTTTTTCTGAAGCCAATACCGGATTTACTACACAAACATGCAAAAAACCGTCAACACCATGCAAATACCCGCTTACCATATTGAGCATAGCGGCCAAAACAGGTAACTTTGTCACCAACTGTTTTTTTCAGACAGGCATTTGATAAGGGCAACCGCTACATGATTACATTTCATATTCAACGCTGAATTATTCATGGAAGATAAGAAAAAGCCGCCCTTCATCTCTGTTATAATTTCAACATTCAATGTTCCCGGCCGCAGCCGCCGGTTTTTCTTTTTGCCGAAAGCATTACCATAATGAGCGAATACTTATTTACTTCCGAATCCGTTTCCGAAGGCCATCCCGATAAAGTGGCCGACCAAATTTCCGATGCCGTACTCGACGCCATTCTGGCGCAAGACCCCACCGCACGCGTGGCCGCCGAAACTTTGGTAGCCACCGATTTGTGCGTATTGGCCGGTGAAATCACCACCAGCGCCCAAGTGGACTACGAACAAGTGGCGCGCGACACCATCGCCCGCATCGGCTATACCCATCCCGAATGGGGCTTCTCCGATCAATCCTGCAAACTGATTTTGAACTACGGCCAGCAGTCGCCCGACATCGCCCAAGGCGTGAACGAAGGTGAAGGCGTTGACCTCAATTTGGGTGCCGGCGACCAAGGCCTGATGTTTGGCTATGCCTGCGACGAAACCCCGGTATTGATGCCGTTTGCCATCTATTACAGCCACCGCCTGATGCAGCGCCAAAGCGAAGTGCGCAAAAGCGGCCTGTTGCCGTGGCTGCGCCCCGATGCCAAAGCCCAGCTTACCTGCGTGTACGACAGCGAAACCGGCAAGGTCAAACGCATCGACACCGTGGTACTCTCCACCCAGCACGACCCCGACATCAGCCGCGAAGATTTGATTGCCGCCGTTAAAGAGCACATCATTTTCCCGGTGCTGCCGAAAGAAATGCTCACCGAAGAAACCAAATACCGGATCAACCCTACCGGCAACTTCGTGATCGGCGGCCCGCAAGGCGATTGCGGCTTAACCGGCCGTAAAATCATCGTCGATACTTACGGCGGTGCCGCCCCGCACGGCGGCGGCGCCTTCTCTGGCAAAGACCCCACCAAAGTAGACCGCTCCGCCGCTTATGCCTGCCGCTATGTCGCCAAAAATATCGTCGCCGCCGGTTTGGCACGCCAATGCCAGATTCAGGTTTCCTACGCCATCGGCGTGGCCGAACCGACTTCAATTGCCATCGACACCTTCGGCACCGGCGAATTGAACGAAGCCGAATTGATCAAACTGGTACGTGAACATTTCGACCTGCGCCCGAAAGGCATTATCCAAATGCTCGACCTACTGCGCCCGATCTACGCCAAATCCGCCGCCTACGGCCACTTCGGCCGCGAAGAACCGGAATTTAGCTGGGAGCGCACCGATAAAGCTGCTGCATTGAAAGCCGCCGCCGGTTTGTAAGCTTTTCTAGTAATAAAAAACGCCAAGCTTGTTGAC
>CALFOA010000366.1 GCA_937919795.1 uncultured Neisseria sp. | reverse complement strand
CAATATCACGCTCGAGCATATTCACAACCATATTCTGGCGGCCTACAGCGCCAAAGAACGCACCGCCATTCAGAAAACGGAAGACTGGAAACAGTTCAGCATTCGCCTGCATACTCATTTCCCCACCCTAATGTGGGAATTAGACAATGTTTACGGTAACAACGAGGCCGTATTGCCGATGCTGCAACAATTAATGCGCATGGCTTGGCAAAGCTATGCCGAGCGCAGCGAACCCTTGAAACAGCAAGATGCCGAGCGCGAACATCATCCCGATTGGTTTCTCTCCAACAAAATGGTCGGCGGCGTGTGTTATGTCGATTTATTTGCCGGTAATCTGCAAGGCATCATCGATTCCATCCCCTATTTCCAAGAACTCGGCCTCACCTATCTGCACCTGATGCCGCTGTTCAAATGCCCGGAAGGCAAGAGCGACGGCGGTTATGCGGTGAGCAGCTATCGCGAAGTGAATCCCGCGCTCGGCAATATTGAAGACTTACGCAAAGTAGCTCAAGCCTTGCGCGAAGCCGGCATCACCATGGTGGTGGACTTTATTTTCAACCACACCTCCAACGAACACGAATGGGCAAAAGCCTGCGCCGCCGGCGATCCGATGTACGATAACTTCTATTACATCTTCCCCGACCGCTGGATGCCCGACCAATACGACCGCACCGTGCGCGAAATTTTCCCCGACCAGCATGCCGGCGCCTTCACGCAATTGTGGGACGGCCGCTGGGTATGGACCACCTTTAATTCCTTCCAATGGGATTTGAACTACAGCAACCCTTGGGTGTTCCGCGCGATGGCCGGCGAAATGATGTTTATCGCCAATTTAGGCGTTGATATTTTGCGCATGGATGCGGTGGCCTTTATCTGGAAACAGCTGGGCACCGATTGCGAAAACCTGCCGCAGGCACACGCGCTGATTCGCGCCTTCAACGCCGTGATGCGGATTGCCGCGCCGAGCGTATTGTTTAAATCCGAAGCGATTGTTCACCCCGATAAAGTGGTGCAATACATCGACCAAAAAGAATGCCAGCTCTCCTACAACCCGCTGCAAATGGCTTTGCTGTGGAACACCTTGGCCACCCGTGATGTCAACCTGCTGCAACAAGCGCTCACCTTCCGCCACAACCTGCCGGAAAATACCGGCTGGGTGAATTATGTACGCTGCCACGATGATATCGGCTGGACGTTTGCCGACGAAGATGCCGCCCACTTCGGCATTGACGGCTTCAACCACCGCCAGTTCCTCAACCGCTTTTATGTGAACCGCTTTGAGGGCAGCTTCGCGCGTGGCGTACCGTTCCAAGACAACCCGGCCACCGGCGACTGCCGCATCAGCGGAACCTGTGCCTCTTTGGCCGGCTTGGAACAAAACGATCCTTATGCAATCGACCGCATCAAGCTGATGCACAGCATCATTCTCAGCTCCGGCGGCCTGCCGCTGCTCTATCTGGGTGACGAAGTCGGTATGTTGAACGACATGAGCTACCTTGAAGACGAACACCAGCACGACGACAGCCGCTGGGCGCACCGTCCGGCGCGTGACACCGCGTTATACGAACAACGCCACGACCCGGCCACTTCTGCCGGCCAGATTTACCAGAGCCTGCGCCACTTAATCCACCTGCGCCAGTCGCATGAAGGTTTCAGCGGCGCCCATTTATCGATTTTCGACTGCAAAAACCCGCACGTATTGGGCTACAGCCGCAACAACGCCATTCTGGCGCTGGTCAACTTCAGCGAAACCGAGCAGACACTGGCCGCCCTCACCTTCTCGTTGCTGCCGTCACAAGCACACGATTTAATCAGCGGCCAAACCATCCGACTGGATCAGGATGTGGCACTTCAGCCGTATCAGGTGTTGTGGTTGGAAGTAGCCGTTGAGCAAGTGATAGAGCACGCAGCATAAGGTTTTCAAGCTTGTGTTTACTGAATAAATGCCTGTCTGAAAAGTTTTTTCAGACAGGCATTTTGATGGATAAAGTCAAACCAAATAGAACAAATACTAATCACACCTATGTTACAAAGCATACCAAAAGTTCACCTGCAATCCAGCGCTACGTTTACACCCCGCATTTCAGACAGGCATTCCCATAACAAAAAAAGCCCGGATATCCATCCGGGCTTTCTATTTGCATACACCTTAACGCGTTATGTTATGCCTTCGCTTGTAAATCCACCTCAGGTCGTTGGCTGGTTCTCACAAACAGCGTGGCAACCGCTGCCAGTATCATCAGCACACCACCGAACGTCATCGCATTGTGCGGATCGCCGCCCAAGAAGTTGGTGAAGATATAACCGAAGGTTACGGTTTCAATCAACATCGGAATCACAATCATCATATTGATGATGCCCATATACACACCGTAACGCTCTTTCGGCACTTCGGCCACCGCGATCAAGAACGGCACACCCATGATCGAAGCCCAAGCAATACCAAAGCCAATCATCGGGATAAACAGCAGGAATTTATTGCTGATGTGCGGCAGAATCAACATCGCCAGCGCTGCCAACGAAATCGAGAAGGCATGCACATATTTGGCTTGGTATTTACGTGCCAACACCATCAGGCCGAAGGCTGAGATAAAGGTAACGATGTTATACCAACCGTTTACCAAACCGGTCCAACCCACCGCCTGCTCAAACAACTGCTTATCGCCCTGCTCGGCATTCCACACCGATTTAGCGATGGTCAGCGTAATGTACTGCCAGTAAATAAACATGGCATACCATTGGAACAGATACACCAACGCCAGCTGCCACAAAGGCTTAGGCATGTCTTTAATGGCCTCGCCGATTTCACGCACTGCCGGAATCAGGCCGCGCGGCTGGGCGCGCATGGCGGCCAGTGCTTCATCGGAAGGACGCTCTTCTTTAGTAGAGAACACGGTAATCAAAACCGAACCGATCGAACACACCGCACCGATGTAGAACGAACCGTATACCCAATAAGGAATACCGCTGGACGATTCGCCGCCTATCCATTGCTGGAAGAAATACAGCGACACGTTGGCCAAGGTAATACCCAAACCGGTGAATACAGACTGCATCAAAAAGCCGGTAGGCTGTTGGTTAACCGGTAGTTTGTCGGCAATAAAGGCACGGTAAGGTTCCATCGCGGTGTTGTTGCTGATATCCAGCAACCACAGCAGCAATACGGCCATCCACAAAGCGGTAACGTGCGGGTAGAAGAACAAACAGATACTACAACCGATGGCGCCGATTAAGAAATATGGTCGGCGGCGGCCTAAGCCGTTCACCCAAGTCCGGTCACTCAAGGCACCGATTAGGGGTTGCACCAGCAAGCCGGTAATCGGACCTGCCATATTCAAAATCGGCAATTGGCCGGGATCGGCATTTAAGAAACTAAAAATCGGATTGATGGCGGTTTGTTGCAAACCAAAACTATATTGAATACCGAAAAAACCGAAGTTCATCAGTACAATCTGGCGAAAAGTCATCGCCAATCGTTGAGAATCGATGCTCATCTCTCAATCTCCTGAGCATTAAAGTTAATAATACCGGCACAGCCTTTCAACAGCAGGCTGCCATCTTAAAACCCGTTTGCATTTGGCAGGCAAATAGCCTTTCTGCTTGAGGCAAACAGAGCATTCATCATCCATCACTATTTTCCGTTCGAAAAATCTGACTCATTTCGACTGCTCGGCTTACCCTAAGAATGGCAGCCTGCTTTTTTCTATTTCAACACTGTGAAGCACCCCGCCTTAAGACGGTGTTATAGGGTGAAGCGAAATCAAAAACTTAGCTATCTATTGACAGCTGGGTGTGATTTTATTACAGGCCCTCCAGAGCCACAAGCAAATTCTAACACTCGCCTCCATTTTCTTAACCTATTTTGAAACTTCCACTCCTGGTTCTTAAGATATTTTTAATACCAAAAACATCCTTCACCCCATACAGACACCAGAAAAACATAAAATAAATAATTGAAATAAAACACAAAAAATTCAAACCACACTTTCACCCTCTCCCAAACCCTTCTGATGATTCCTGTTAGTTCGTTCACTTTCAGTTTTATCGTAATAAAAATACCCATTTCTACAACATTTGATAGAAATCAAACATGCAAAGTCAGCTCCTTATTCTATTTAGTTAAAAACAAGCCCCTCCTGCC
>CALFOA010000365.1 GCA_937919795.1 uncultured Neisseria sp. | reverse complement strand
ATGGCCACGCAACGCGGCTGGCAGGTGGAGCGCGCAGCGATTTACCGGCGCGAACCACAGCCCTTGGATTGGGCGATTTATCAAAACGCACAGCCGCAAGCCGCTTGGATCACTTCTGCCGAACTCGTGCGCTTGCTGTTTGATCAAGCACCGCCCGAATTGGTGCAAAACTTACAATCCTTGTTATACTTAGTGCATCACTCTAAAATTGCCGAAGCGCTTTATCAGGCCGGAGCCAAGCGAGTTCAAGTGCTTGAACGGCTGGATAAAGACTTTCTCAAATCGTTACACGGAGCTGAACACCGATGAGCGAAGACAATCAAACAAACAGCACACCGCCCGAAGAAACGGGGCGGAACGTGATTGCGGTGGATAGCGGCGGCAACGCCCATCCGCTGGAAAAAAACGAAGCCCCAAAGGCCGCTGAGACAACCGAATCACCGGCCACTACTTCTCAAACCAAACAGACAGGAACCCCCATGACAGAGCCCAGCAAAACCGAACACAGCACCGCTCCGACCGTTGCGCCGGTGGTGATCAAACAATCCGGCGGCAAAGGTTTGGCAGCATTTGCCTTGCTATTGGCACTGCTGGGCTTGGGTGCCAGCGGTTTCCTGTTTGTAGAAGGGCAGAATGTCTTAAAAAATCAAGAATTGAATGTTGAGAACAAGCTCGATAAAGCTGCTTTGGGCGAGAGCAATAATGCCGGTATGCTGCAAGACACCATGCGCAAACAAAGCCAGATTGAGCAAGCCCTCGGCCAGCTCGGCGGCGCAGCCAAACAGAACAGCGAAGCCATCGCCAATACCCAACGCGCCTATCAGGAATTGCTGAAAAGCCGGGTGAACTGGGTGGTGGATGAAACCGAATCCACCATTAATACCGCCGCGCAACAATTGATGCTGTCGGGCAATGTGCCGGTGGTGATTACGGTATTGCAAAGCGTGGAAGGCCGTTTAAACCGTTTTGAGCAGCCGGAATTGCTGCCGATTAAACAGGCGGTGAGCAGCGATTTGGCGGCGTTGAAAAACCGTCCTTATGTGGATATTTCCAGCGCCTCGCTGCGTTTGAACCGTTTGGAAACTGCGGTGGCCAGCCTGCCTTTGGCGGTCGACAGCACTTTGCAACCGGGTAAAGTCGCGGCAGCCGCTCCTGAGCCGAGTAGCGCTTCATGGTGGGAAAATGCCTGGGATAAAACGCTCGATAGCCTGAAAGGCTTGGTGGAAGTGCGCAAGCTCAACAGCAGCGATGCGATGTTGATTGCGCCCGAGCAGGCTTATTTTGTGCGCGAAAACCTGCGCTTGCGCTTGCTGGATGCGCGCACTGCGCTGATGCAGCGTAACGGTGACGTTTATCAGGCCGATTTGAACGATGCCGAAGCGGCGATCAAGCAGTATTTTGATGTGAATTCACCGGCCACCCAATCATGGCTGAAAGAATTGGGCGAACTCAAAGCGCTCGATATCCGCTCAATTTCCGATGATGCGTTAAAGGCCAGCATCACCGCTGTGCGCAATTATCAAGACAGTGTGCGTACCGGCAGTATTGATGTCGGCTCGGCCGCCGGCCAAGCACAAAATGCTTCCGCTCCGGCCGCCACCAGCGCCCCTGCGGCCAATGCTTCTGCTCCACAGGCGCAAACCGCTGAACCGGAAAAAGCTTCGGCTGCTGCCGCTTCTGCCGCCAAAGCACCGGCTGAAAGCAAACAACCGGCGGCTCCGGCTCAACCGACCCAACCGACCAAACCCGCAGCGCCCGCCGGCGTGAAAGGGGATAAAGCATGAAAGGTTTGATTTGGACGATTATCCTGTTTGCCGTGGCCGCTGCTTTGGCGGTTGGTGCCAGTGTGTACAGCGGCAATGTGTATGTGGTGGCCGAGCAAACCATGATACGCATCAATCTGATTGCGTTTGTGGTCGGCTTGCTGGTGTTGGTGGTGTTGCTGTATCTGCTGGTGGGTTTGTTGGCTGGTATTCTGCACATGCCCGGCCGCATGAATCGCTTTGGCGCTGCACGCAAGGGGCGTAAAGCCACCCATGATTTGAGTGCCGCCGGTTTGGCTTTCTTTGAAGGCAAGTTTCAGCAAACCGAGCAGCAAGCCGCTAAGGTGTTAGCGAATAAAGAAGCAGGCGATAACCGCACTTTGGCTCTGATGCTGGCGGCACACGCGGCCGACCAGATGGACGATATCGAACTGCGCGACCGCTATTTGCAGGAAGTTGAACACCTGCCTGCCAAGCAGCAGTTGTCGCGTTACCTGCTGTTGGCCGAAAGCGCTTTGAGCCGTCGCGATTATGAAACCGCGCGTAAAAATATTACCGCGGCTACTCAGATTAATCCGACCCTCACTCGTTTGGTGAAACTGCAATTGCGCTATGCCTTGGATCACGGAGATGCCACCGAAACCTTGGAAAAAACCGACAAATTGTTCAAAGCCGGTGCCATCAACGAGCATGAAGCCACCCAATATCAAGGCTGGGCTTACCGCCGTTTGCTGGCTTTGGCGAGTGATGCCAATGCCTTAAAAGCCTGTCTGAAACGGATTCCCGAAAGCAAGAAAGGCGGTGATTTATGTGTGGCCATCGCCGAGAAGTATGCGGCTTTGGGGCTGTATAGCGAGGCAGTGAACTGGGTAGGCAAACATTATCCGCAAAACCAGCAGAGCGGTTTGCTGGCGGTATTGGTGCACAGTGTGAATTATCTGAGCGACCGCGAGCAGCGCAAAGCCATCGATATGGCCGACGGCTGGCTCAAGGCCAATCCGCAAGATGCCGATTTGCTGCTGTATCTCGGCCGCTTAGCTTACAGCAAACAATTGTGGGGCAAGGCGCAGGGCTATCTGGAAGCCAGCCTAGCCTTACATCCCGGCATGCAGGCACGCTTGGCTTTGGCCAAGGTGTTTGACGAAACCGGTAATACGGTAAAAGCCGATGAGCAGCGTTTGCTGGCTTTGGAGAATGCGGTGCAGCAACCGGCCGATTAAAGGTATTGTGGAATCAATAAATCACTGATAAAAGGCGAACCAACGCGGTAGCAGTTGTTTAGTGGTTTCACGAATCGCTGAAAAGAATGCCTGTCTGAAACACCCCTTTCAGACAGGCATTTTGTTATAATAGCGCGTTTTGAAAACAGCGAAGAGAGCAAGTTTTATGTGGTTTAAGCAAATCAGTTTTTATCCCCTGAATTTAGAAAAATTGCCCGAATTGGAAACGCTCGCCGCCAAACTCGGCGAAGCGCAATTTGCACCTTGCATGGGGTTGGACTGGTTCAGCGAAGGCTTTGCCGCGCCGGTTTCCTTTTCGCCCGAAGCGGTATTCCCGGCCGATTACACTTGGCGGGTGGCCTTAAAGAAAGAAGAAAAAGTGCTACCGGCGGGTGTGATCCGCGATATTCTCGATGAGCGAGTAGCCGAGATTCAGGAAAACGAAGGCCGCAATGTCGGCCGCAAAGAAAAGCAGGAACTGAAAGAAAATATTACCGACGATTTGCTGCCGCGCGCGTTCACCCGTTCCAGCCGCAGCGAAGCGGTATTCGATACCCGTAACGGCTTTTTGCTGGTCAACAGCGCCTCGCCGAATAAAGCGGATAATCTGTTGACCAAATTGCGCGAAGCGCTGGGCGGCTTGGAAGCGAGCCTGCCGAACACCAAACAATCGCCGGCCAGCCTGATGACCGATTGGCTGTTGCGCGGCGCGGGCGAGGGCGGTTTTGAGTTGGACAGCGATTGCGAACTCAAAGGCAGCGGCGATGTGGCGGCCACCGTAAAAGTCTCCAAGCAGGATTTAACCGCCGAAGAAGTGGTGCAGCACGTGAAAAACGGCAAAACCGTTACCCAACTGGGCTTGGTGTGGCGCGAGCAGATTGCGTTTGTGCTCACTCAGGATTTCACCCTCAAGCGCATTCAGTATCTGGATGTGTTGCAGGAAGAGGCGGAAAGCCACGGCGACGATGCCGCCAGCCTCGCGTTTGCTTCGCAGATTCTGATGGCCGATGCTTTGAGTGCGCTGTTGCAGGAGTTGGTGAGCTATCTGGGCGGCTGGCAGGATAAATAATGATGCGCGATATGGCGAAGTACTAAAAAACTGCTACGGCGTTATCTCGCTTTGCCGTACTAACTGTACTGTCTGCAGCTCGCTGCCTT
>CALFOA010000364.1 GCA_937919795.1 uncultured Neisseria sp. | reverse complement strand
GGACATGGATACAGAGCGGCAATATTGCCTTGCAGACTTCACTGGATGCCGCAACCACAGCGGTACAGATTCGGCAGTTGCTGCAAACGCATCTCGGTGTAGATTTGGCGACTGTGATTAAGACTAAAGAGCAATTGCAGGCTGTGCTGGATGGCAATCCGTTTAATCAAGATGAATATGATTTAAAACGGGTGTTTTTCACGTTGTGCAACCAGCCGCTTGCCGATACGGCAGATTTAATTGGGCAGGATTTTGGTGAAGAAAAATTATGCATCTGCGAACAAGCGGCGTATATGTACATTCCCACAGATGCTTCACGCAGCAAACTGAGCAATGTATTTTTGGAGAAAAAGCTCGGCGTTAGCCTAACCACCAGAAACTTTAATACCATCAGTAAGATGATTACTTTTTAATTTATTGAATAGGGGTGATGCCTGTCTGAAAGGCCGTCTGAAAGTTATTTTATAGGTCGGATTCTTGAATCCGACAGGTTTGAAATGCGGTAACGATGAGCATTGTCGGATACGAGTATCCGACCTACCAAAGCAGAAAATAGCCGGTAAATTGTGTTTCAGCAGCGTTATTAAACGAGCAATACCATGCACCCGAATAAAGTCAGCCGTGAACGGCTTCATCAGCTAACGGATTTACCCAATATCGGCCAAGCGATGGCGAAAGACTTATGTTTTCTCGGCATTCGCAAACCGCAAGATTTGCTCGGATGCGATGCGTATGATTTATATGACAAACTGTGCGTGCAAACAGGGCAGCGGCATGACCCGTGTGTGATTGATGTATTTCTTTCCGTGATTGATTTTATGAACGGAGCCGCCGCTAAGCCATGGTGGGCCTATACGGCAGAGCGCAAAGCATATATACAAATGTGTCGGTCGGATGCTTGAATCCGACAGGTTTGCAATACTGTAATGATGAGAATTGTCGGATACGAGCATCCGATCTATACCACTAAAAATGCCTGTCTGAAAACGAGCTTGCGAGTTTCTGCGAAGCTAAAAACACTTTCAGCAGCCCAAAAAATCAAAAACACCATAAAAACAAGGAACAACCATGTCCCAAGAAAATGTTTACCAGTTTATCGACCTGCCACGCGTAGATCCGCCGAAAATTCCGCTGGGTACGCGCAAAACGGCGTTTGTGGAAATTTATCAGGCGTTTACCGATACGCAGGCGCAGTCGCAGGCTGACCGTTGTTTGGCGTGCGGCAATCCGTATTGCCAGAATAAATGCCCGCTGCACAACAATATCCCCAACTGGCTGAAGCTCGCCAACGAGGGGCGCATTATCGAGGCGGCGGAATTGGCGCACAGCACCAACACGTTGCCCGAAGTGTGCGGCCGCGTCTGCCCGCAAGACCGTTTGTGCGAAGGCGATTGCACGCTCAATACCGAGTTTGGCGCGGTCACCATCGGCAATGTGGAAAAATACATCACCGAAAAAGCCTTTGAAATGGGCTGGCGGCCGCAGGTGCGTGATGTGCCGAAAACGGGTAAGAACGTGGCGGTGATCGGTGCCGGGCCGGCCGGTTTGGGCTGTGCCGACGTGCTGATCCGCAACGGCGTGGCGGTTACCGTGTACGAGCGTCAGCCGGAAATCGGTGGCTTGCTCACTTTCGGCATTCCGTCGTTCAAGCTGGAAAAAGACGTGATGAGCCGCCGCCGTGAGCTGTTTGGCGACATGGGTATCGAGTTCAAGCTGGGTGTGAATATCGGCAAAGACATCACGCTGGCCGAATTGGTGCAGCAATACGATGCGGTGTTTTTGGGCGTCGGCACCTATCAGGGCATGAAGGCCGATATTCCGAACGAAAATGCCGAGGGCGTGTATTCCGCGCTGCCGTTCTTAATCGGCAACACGCAAAACCTACTCAATCTGGATGCACCCGACTATGTGAGCATGGCCGGTAAACGCGTGGTGGTGCTGGGCGGCGGCGATACGGCGATGGACTGCGTGCGTACATCTGTGCGCCAAGGTGCGGCCGAAGTGACCTGTGTGTACCGCCGCGATGCCGCCAATATGCCGGGTAGCAAAAAAGAATACACCAACGCCAAAGAAGAGGGCGTAGAATTTCAATTTAACGCCCAACCGGTTGAAATCGAAGCCGAAGCGCTGGCG
>CALFOA010000363.1 GCA_937919795.1 uncultured Neisseria sp. | reverse complement strand
GCTGCACCAGTAAGAATGTCCGCAGGAATTCTTAAATCAGTTAAAGCTAGTGCGATAAACAGGAAAATTAAAGTCGGTTGATAATAATTAGCATCTGTCATTTTCGCTGTATATATAGATAGAAAAGGCAAAGCTAGGATTGTTGCGCAAGAGTATAAGAAACCAATAGTTATAAAATATAAAGTTTCGTATTTATCAAATATATGACGGATAGGGTGGTTGTGGGACGGGTTGACAAGGGTTTGACCGAAGATGCTCGCTACACCATTTGATAAAGTATGTAGGAGTAGTCTTATCGCATTAAAAACCAATAGGTAAATGGCATATACACTAGCATCTTTTAAGCCGCAGAATATCGAAATCAACAACAAAGGTAGAATTTGTGAAATTAATGAAGCGGCTTTAATGATAAAGACATCGCGCTTTTGGGGAATATCTTTAAGTGAGATATGTCCGGTTCGTTTAAGGGATAAGTCAGGGTACTTTTTACGGGTATATGTCGAAATCAATACGAAACGGATTAGACTCACCAAAAAGAACGCAATTTGTAAATCAATCAAACCGATGTTACCGGTATCATGCACAATCAATTGCCAGCAAACAAGTACATTTAATAACGTAATGCCTGCCTGAATATAAGATAAAACAGCAGCTTTATGGTCGGCTTGCAATAAAATACGATAAGTAGCAATAGTTAAAAAATCTAATACACTCACCATGCCCAACAACAGGATAACCATAAACGTTGTGGTATAGGGAATTTGCTGGCGTATCAGATAGCTGTAGCCAAATGCTAGAATAATCAGCAAAATGAAGAAAATTATACCTACTAGGCGGTAAAAACGGTGAGTAGCAGCCAGAATTTGATTGCGGCGTTCTACATTTTTTTCGAATAAGGGTTTATAGAGTAAAGCGATACAGGAAGCACCGATACCGGCTTCTAGGATATCCAGATAGGCGATAAGTTGCTTAACTGAAGCGAGCATACCGTTGGCGGCCGAGCCGTAATGCAAGATGATTAAGGGCGGCAAAACAAACCCGCTGACTACGGTAGTGATTTGTAGCAGCAGGTTGGCAGAAAAGTTTTTGACAAAAATAGAACGATTGCTCATTTACAGCTTACAGTTTCGGGATAATCTGCCCCAAAGCTGCTTGCCAATCGGATACCTTCAGGCCGTGCGATTTGATTTTATCGCAGCTCATTACGCTGTAAGGCGGGCGGCTGGCCGGGGTGGGGTATGCGCTGGTAGCAATGCCGTTGGTAACGGGTACCGGGAAAGCAGGATCTTTTTGTTGGGCAGTTTGGAAAATCGCGCGGGCAAATTCACACCAGCTCACGGTTTTATCGCCGCTGTAGTGATAGAGGCCGTTGGGGAAGGTGGGCAGTAGCAAGGCTTCGATAATGGCTTGTGCCAAATCACCGGCGTAGGTCGGATTGCCGATTTGATCGTCGACTACGCTTAAGGTATCGCGCTCTTTGGCCAAGCGCAGCATGGTTTTGACAAAGTTATTGCCGTATTCGGAGAATACCCAAGAGGTGCGGATGACCATGCTGTTGGGGTTGGCGGCTAAGGTGAGCAATTCGCCGGCCAGCTTGGATTTGCCGTATACGCCGGTAGGCTCGGGAGCGTCTTCTTCGGTATAGGGATTTTTGGCGTGGCCGCTGAATACATAGTCGGTTGATACGTTAACGAATTTTGCGCCGACTGCTTGGGCTGCGGCTGCTAAGTTGCGGCTGCCGTCGGCATTAACGGCAAAGGCTGTGTCGTGATCGCTTTCGGCTTTATCAACCGCGGTATAGGCGGCGGCATTAACCACGGCATCGGGTTGGAAGTTTTTCACCATATTCAAAACGGCGGCGGCATCGGTGATGTCGAGGGTTTGTGAATCGGTGGCGATCAATTCCCAGTTGTCGGGCAGGCGGTCTTTGAAGCATTGGCCTAATTGGCCTTTGGCGCCGGTCAGCAGAATTCTCATTGTGTTATCCTTGTTTGATTGGTTTTTGCCTTGGCCGATATTGTAAAGCGATACGTTGAAAAAATACAGTAACCGTTTGGCGAAAAGTGATGGATGATGGGGTTTGTTGTTTATATACTCATATTCTTAGCCGTTGCAACCAATTGGATGCGGCGGTGTCTGAGTTGATGATGTAAATAATGTGCAAAACAAATAAACAAAACGGAGTACAAATAATGTTGAAAAAATGGTTGGCAGTGGTAACGGTAGCGGTTTCTTTGTTTTCTTTGAGCGGCTGCGGCTACAACACCATGCAAACGCAGGATGAGGCGGCCAATGCGGCTTGGTCGGAAGTGTTGAACCAATATCAGCGTCGTGCGGATTTGATTCCGAACTTGGTGAACACGGTGAAAGGTTACGCCACTCACGAGGAAAAAGTGTTAACCGAGGTAACCGAAGCGCGCAGCAAAGTGGGCAGTATTCAGATGACGGCTGAAGACGCCGCCAATCCGGAAAAACTCAAGCAATACGGCGAAGCTCAAGGTGAATTGAGCAGCGCTCTATCGCGCTTGCTGGTAGTGACTGAAAACTACCCGCAATTGAAAGCCGATCAGAACTTCCGCGATTTGCAGGCGCAGTTGGAAGGTACGGAAAATCGGGTAACGCTGGCGCGCAATAATTACATCAAAGCGGTGCAGACTTATAACACCACTTTGCGCCAGTTCCCGCAAAACCTAACCGCCAAGGTATTCGGCATGGATGCGCGTCCGCAGTTTACGGTGGAAAACGAAAAAGCGGTTTCGACTTCGCCTAAGGTTCAGTTTTAATTTTTGACGGTTTTTTCAGACAGGCATTGAATAGAAAATGCCTGTCTGAAAACCATTAAAAGCGGATATTCAAAGCTGGGAAAAGGAAATGCTTATGTTGTCTATCGCACAACGTTTAGGCGTGTTTGCCGCCATGCTGTTGACCAGTTTTTGGCTGTTTGCCGCCGATTTGGTGGCTGTGCCCAAGCTAACGGCGCCGGTAATGGATACGGCGGGCATGATGCAGCCGCAGGCGCGCGAGCAGTTGAATCAGCATTTATTGCAATACAGTCGTGAAAAAGGCAGCCAGATTGTGGTGTTGACGGTACCTGCGATTGCGCCGGAAACCACATTTGAATATTCGGCGCGGGTGATGCAGGAATGGCAACTGGGGCGTGCCGAACAGAGCGACGGCGTGTTGCTGTTATTGGTGCGCGACGAGCGAAAATCCTTTTTAGCGGTCGGTCGCGGCTTGGAAGGAGCGATTCCTGATGTTTACGCACGCAGGATATTGGATGAAGTGATGGCGCCCCATCTGCGCGCCGGTAATACCGACGATGGTGTTAATGCGGCTGTCGGCCAGATTGAAAAACTGATTGCCGGAGAAAGTTTGCCGCCGCCGGCAGCGCAAGGGCAAGCGGAAGAATCAGGCGGTGACCAGATCGTCACCCTGCTGGTGTTGACTATTTTTGTCGGCGGCTTTCTGCGTGCGGTATTGGGTAGAACGCTGGGCAGCTTGGTGACCGGCGGCGCGGTGTTCGGCTCGGTATGGATGTTATTCGGTTGGGGCATGGCGATTGCCGTGGTGGCCGGCTTGATCGGCGCGGTGGTAACCTTTATTCTGGGACTGGGTAATTTTGTCGGCG
>CALFOA010000362.1 GCA_937919795.1 uncultured Neisseria sp. | reverse complement strand
TACGAGATCATCAAGTGTGACTGGAGTTCAGACGTGTGCTCTTCCGATCTTGGTTCGGATACTTCGGCCGAGGTCGAAAAAATGCAACTGATGCTTGATCACAAAGAACAATTATTGATTCAAAAAGAACGCGAAATCGAAGCTTTGAAATTGGCATTGTCTGCTTTTCAAAAAGCGTGATTATTGTTTAATTTTAGGCCGCCTGAAAATATGAACTTACTCTATTTTCAGGCGGCCTAATCATTTACAATTACCGGCTGGTTTTACCGTGATTAATCTGCGTAAGCGCCTCGTTGATATCAAACATTTTGTAAATCACTTCATCAACGCCGAAAGATTTCAAACGGGCGGTATGTTTTTCCACATAAGCCAGCGCGGTGGCTTCGTTTTCAAAAAGATAAATGCCGCCGGCTTCTTGGTTTTGACGGCTTTCCGTCCAAACTTTCCAGATAAAACCCGGTTCGTGGTTAATCGATTCGGCCAGCTCTTTTAATTGGGTTGCCATTTCGTCGCCAAACGGGCCTTGAAAGGGAAAATGCATTTGCAGAAGTTTTTTCATAGAGTTTTCTCGCTTGAATAAAAAAGCAGCAGGGTTGGATATGCTGTACGATAAAATGCCGAGCAACTCAATAACGAGGCTTCGGCAGCCACTTTCCATTTTATAGAGTTGAATAGTCAATATGCAAACATCTTCCACCAAAACAGCATGGCAGGCTTTTAAACAGCACAAACGCGGTTGGTTTTCGCTGCACCTATTAGCTTTGTTGTTTGTGCTGGCGCTGCTGGCACCGGTGTGGAGCAACGATAAACCTTTGTGGGTGAATTATCAGGGGCAGCATTATTTTCCGCTGGTGAGTAACTATCTCGACCGCGATTTCGGCGGCGATTTTGAAACGCCTGCCGATTATTTCGACCCTTTAATCCGCAAAAACATCACCGAAAACGGCAACAGCGCCGTGTATCCGCTTAATCCCTATGCCGCCAATACCTTAAACGACTTCGATACCATGCCCGATCCGGCGCCGCCTTCGGCCAACCACTGGCTGGGCACCGACGACCGCGGCCGCGATATTCTGGCGCGCTTGGTGTATGGCTTCCGCGATTCGCTGTTGTTTGCACTGGCGCTCACCGTGATTACCACCGTTATCGGCGTGCTGGCGGGCGCGGTGCAGGGTTATTTCGGCGGTAAAGTCGATTTGGTGATGCAGCGGTTTATGGAAATCTGGGGCGGCATGCCCGAGCTTTATCTGCTGATTATTTTGCTGTCGTTTTTTAATCCCGGCCTGCTGATTTTGCTGCTGTTGCTCGCTTTATTCGGCTGGATGGGCTTGTCGGACTATGTGCGCGCCGAGTTTCTGAAAAACCGCCAAGCCGATTATGTGTTGGCGGCGAAAAGCATGGGGGTGGGCAACCGCGAGATTATGTGGCGGCATATTCTGCCTAACAGCTTAACTCCGGTGCTGGCCTTTTTGCCGTTCCGCATTTCCGGCGCGGTGTTGGCCTTAACCAGCCTGGATTTTCTCGGCTTGGGTGTGCCGACTTCGCAGGCGAGTTTGGGCGAATTGCTGTCGCAAGGCAAAGAAAACTTGGATGCTTGGTGGATAGGTCTGCCGGCGTTCGGCACGCTCACCGTTATGTTGCTGCTGCTGGTGATGGTGGGCGAGGGTTTGCGTTATGCGTTTGATGTGCGCGGTCGGAAATAAGGGAAGGGTAGGATGAATATTCTGGAAATCGAGCATTTGCATGCGGTCTTTCCCGGCAATACGGTGTTGCACGACATCAATCTGGCGATTCAGACAGGCCGCAAAACCGCGATTGTGGGCGAGAGCGGCAGCGGCAAAACCGTGCTGGCGCAAGGTGTGATGCGGCTGAATCCCGATGTGTCGCTGCAAGGCAGTATGCGGTTTCAGGGGGAAGACTTGCTGGTCTTGCCGGAAAAATCGCTGCGGAAATTGCGCGGCCGCGACATCGGCATGGTGTTTCAAGAGCCGATGACGGCGCTTAATCCGGTGATGCCGGTCGGTCGCCAGATTGCCGAAGTGCTCACTTTGCATTTGGGTTTGGACAAACGCGCCGCCTGGCAAAAAGCCATCGATTTGTTGCGCGAAACCGGCATACAGGATGCCGAAGAAAAAGTGTTTGCCTATCCGTTTCAACTTTCCGGCGGCCAGCGCCAGCGGGTGATGATTGCGATGGCGGTGGCGGCCGAGCCGAAACTGCTGATTGCCGACGAGCCGACCACCGCGCTGGATGTGGCGGTGCAGGCACAGATATTGGATTTGCTCGACCGCTTGCAGCGCGAACGCAATATGACCATCTTATACATCACCCACGATCTGAATCTGGTGCGCCGTTTTGCCGATGATGTGGCGGTGATGCGCTACGGCAAAATCGTCGAGCAGGGCGCGGTGGCCGATATTTTTGCCAACCCGCAGCACGAATACACCCGTTTGCTGTTGGATGCCGTGCCGCAGCGCGAGGTCGTATGCCTGTCTGAAAACGCGCAAACCGTGCTGCAAGCAGAAGAGATAAAAGTAGCGATGAGCCGCAAAACCGGCTGGTTTAAAAAAGAGCAGAAAACCATTTTGCAGCCTTTGAGCTTCGATTTAAAAAGCGGTGAAACGCTGGGGGTAATCGGCGAGAGTGGCAGCGGTAAAACCACGCTGGCCAAGGCCTTGCTGCATTTGATGGACGCTTCCGGCAAGGTCACGCTCAACGGCAAAGCCTGGTCGCCCGAGAGCAGGCGCGAGATTCAGATGGTGTTTCAAGACCCGTTCGGTGCGTTTAACCCGCGCATGACGGTGCGCGACATCGTTTCCGAAGCGCTGCGGGTATATGAAAAGAAACTGAGCGCCGCCGAGGTGGAAAGCAAAGTGCGCGAAGTGTTGCAGGCGGTGGGGCTGGAAGGCGAGATACTCGGTCGCTATCCGCACGAGTTTTCCGGCGGCCAGCGCCAGCGTTTGGCGATTGCCCGCGCGATTATCGTGCAACCCAAAGTGCTGGTGTTGGACGAGCCCACCAGCGCTTTGGATGTGCAATGGCAGCGCGAAATTCTCAAATTACTTGCCCGTTTACAACAGGCCTACGGCTTGAGCTTAATCGTGATCAGCCATGATCTGGCGGTAATCGGCGCACTGTCGCACCGTGTGCTGGTATTGAAAGACGGCGCGGTGGTGGAGCAGGGCGATT